>NZ_JBHIOH010000001.1:0-6176 GCF_042195375.1 Bartonella sp. CL100XZDX
ACCAACAAAAGGTTTTACAGCATTAGCACGCTTGAGACGTGCGTAGACTTGATTGGAAACTTCAACAAATGGATTATTGGGTGTTGATGGTTCAAAGCGAACAGTGCTTTTATTGTCGCCAACAACACACATTGGCTTAGTGATGACAGCTTTCATCATTGCTCCTTTTGAGTCATAATTAATGACATCATTAGTCAAATATTAATTTTTGTTATTTGAAAAATTGATTAGCCAGAACTAGCAAGAAAACAGGGCTTTCTAGCCACATTTCAAGTTCACATTTTACTGAATTTTTAAGGGATATTTTTGAATTTTAGACGCAATTCAACTAGTGCAGTACTGTCATTCAATACTATTTTTTACACCATGTCAACAAAAAAATCTATATTTTTTATTTTAAAATAGAATATATAGATTTTTCTAAAACATTTTAGATTTTATAAATTATTGTGAAATTATTATAGGAGGGAAAGACAATGACAGGTCCAGAAATATTAGATGCCATGTATATAATATCAATGATAGTTATATCCCTCTTAACTATAGCGTTTTGTTTGCCTGCCGCCTTTTGATTTTCATTAATAGTTTTCGGATCATATGCAATTACACGCTTTTGCAAAAAAAAAAATCGAGAGTGAGAAATTTCTCCAGATTGATGAGCTAAATATTAAGCTCGTGACGCGCTGCTGTTGCCAAAAAAGCAGATCTTGTTAAACCTCTTTCTTGTGCACAATCATCAATTGCACGCAAAAGCCCTCTTTCAATAGATATATTCGTACGTACCACTTCTGCATCATTTTCAATAAAGGGGACTTGTATTAAAAAAGCTCCTTCTGACAAAGCTGTTTTGACAGATTCCCGTTGTATGACTTCTTCAAATTTTGAAGGAATAGGCACTATATCTATATCTTCACAATAAAGTTGAAGTGCTTCTGTTGCATTTGCGATTAAATTTTCTTCCTCATCAGCAGCAGAAAAAAGCCCCTCAAAATCAGGAAACTGAACACCAAAAGCAGAATCTTCATCTTTATGAACAAGAGCAAAAAATCTTTTCATTTTTCTTCTCCTTCTTTTAACCAACCTGCTTGTTGTGCGATAGAACGTGCTGTACCAATCGGAAGATTTTTTTTAGGATGTGGAACAATAACAACCTTACCATCTTTTTTTAATTTATGATGAGAACCTTTTACTTTGACAAGTTCAAAGCCATCACGCTTTAATTTTGCAATGATTTTTCGGCTATCTTGTTCCATTTCCTAAACTCATAATGTGTAAATATATACACATTAATGATTTTTCATCTGATGTCAATTCTTTTTTAACGGCTAAAGTGCTTATAAAGCGCATTAAGAGCAATGCGCAATGAAAGCACAAGGTGTGGTAGTGATTGATCTTCTATGACAAGATACTGTAATGCAGCATGAAGGTTATATTGACGGTGTAAACATTGAGCTTCTTGAACAACATTTTTTACAGCTAAAAGATGTTCTGTTGCTATCTGTACCCATTTCTCTCTTGCTCCGTTATCAGAAGTTGTAGGCATTTCATCATAAATTGCATTAGGCAATGCTTTTGCACATAGGTAATTGTTTTTCACTTCAAGATATCTTTGCGCAGCATCATATTGGTCTTGATTGATTTCGCCTTGCAAATAAAGCCGCCCGATATAGGTACCGGAAAGCGGATTTTTAGCCTCTTCTATGGTCAAGCCAAAGCGTTTAGCACGCATTTCAAGTGCTAATTTATCCATGGGTTCATGCGGTGTTTTTGCTCGTGAGATGCGTCCATTTGGTTCTCTGATACATCCTTTAATCCGTGGACGACCACGTTTTGCAAGTTTTTTTCTCTTTGTCATATGTTTTCAATCAGAATGGTATGCTGTCATTAAGAGATGCACTATGATCAGCAGCCCCTGAAGCAACAGCATAACTTTGAGAAGTAATGGGTGAAGGGGTAGGGGATGCCGATTGATCTTTCTTTGCATCAAGCAAATACAATTCACCTTTGAATTGTGGTAAGACAATCTCTGTTGTATAACGGTCATGCCCATTTTTATCTTGCCATTTGCGTGTCTGTAATTTTCCTTCTATGTAAACCTTTGAATCTTTGTTTAGATATTGAAGTGCAATTTTTGCCAAATGTGGATTAAAAATCACAACTGAATGCCATTCTGTTTTCTCTACTTTTTGATTGGTTTTTTTATCTGTATAGCTCTCAGAAGTCGCTATACTAAAATTGACTATTTCTGCTCCAGAATTCATTGTTTTGCTTTCGGGATCAGCACCAAGGTGCCCGATTAACGTCACTTTATTTAGCATATTTGTAGCCCCATTAGATTAGCAATTTATACATAAAAAATCTTAGCATAATTTGCATATTTATACAATTATTTCAGTTTATTAATAACAGTTTTTTAAGTATTACATTATAATATTATTTGACAAATCATGCATCAAAAAAACATGTCACACAAATGGCTCGGCTTTCTTATTTCTACTTTTAACTTTTCAATAAATATTCTTTCATTAAGAGTCTGTATCAAACTTTTTTGTTCGATTTATTGTTGACTATCGAACCTTTTTGTGCGATATTCATTTTATGCAGAAAGGGGAGGCTAAATGAAACGAGAAGCACTGCTTAGAGAATTACGTAAAGAAGCCAGAAAAAGAGGCATTCATTACAGTGAAGCTCCTGATGCAGGCAAAGGGTCACATTATTTGGTAACTTTTGGAGACAAGACAACCGTTATAAAATCTGGTGAATTGACCCCACTTTACGTGAAAATAATAAAAAAGCAGTTGGGGGTATGAGTTACTCTCTCAACGGCTTTAATTTTTCGTTTCAAAAGCATTTTGATCATGGCGAGGAGACCTAAACATGGAATACACGTATCAAGCAAAACTGGAATCTGATCCAGATGGTGGTTTTATTGTAACCTTTCCAGATGTACCAGAAGCAATAACAGCTGGAGAAAATAGAGCAGAGGCATTAGAGAATGCTGTTGAAGCTTTAGGGTTAGCATTACGGAGCTATCCTATGCGTGGTTTGCCTTTACCAATGCGACAACAGTATAAAGACCTTGTAGAGGTTACGGTAGATGCGTGGAATGCTCTTAAGCTCGCAGTGGTAGAAGCCTTTAATGAAGCGAATATCACAAAAACAGAATTGGCACATCGTTTGGGTAAAAAAGAAACAGAAGCAAGACGCATTCTTGATCCAAATTATCCAACTAAGCTTCAAACACTAGAGCAAGCACTGAGTGTTCTTGGCAAGCAAGTCGTTATTACAATCAAAAACGCGGCTTAACTCCCTCCCCACTTTTAAAATGGGGAGTTATGTTTTTAAATCTAAGCAGCTTTTACGACAGATCTTGCTAGAACCTGTTTTGCTTCTTTAATAAGGGCTTTGTATTTTCTGTTCTCTTCATCTACTCTGAAAGCATCAAGAAGACGCATATGAATTGGACCAAGAAGATACAAAACTTTTACACCAGCGTTCATTCCCTCCCAATAGCTTGGCAAATCAAAACGGGTATCACGATCATAATCAACAGATTGGTTTCTCAGTTTCTTCTCACACTCAATAAAGTAACGACGTGCTTGACGTCCTTTCTCATTGCGTTCAACCATAGAGAGCTCTTTTGCCATGTCTAAAGTGAGATGGTACTCTGTACTTGGACGACCGCCTTGGAGGTTTTCGCCAAAATTGGTGAAAACTATATAATCCTGATTTTTGAGAAAGCTGTATTTGTTAATACGGTCTTTAATCCAATTGGAAAAGTCTCGTTTTACTTCCAAAAACACATGTAATTCACGCGCATTAACGGTTTGAATAATTTCTTGTCCAACAGCTTGTTCTGATATTTTAATTAGAGTGTTCATCTTATTAGTCCTTTGTTTTATAAGTTAAAGTATCCAGGGCTAAAACAACCGAACTAATACAGCCCTTCGTATCTTTAGGTTACCCTTGGACATACACACGAAGACCCTGGACAAAAATTCTCATGATGGGCAACAGATCTTTCGGGATACTGTTGAACCGATTAGTTACGAGGTGTTTTAAGCCTGCCAATCAGACTATAGCTGTTCACAGAAACTGTCAATTATTTTTTGAAAAATCCTAAAAGTATTGACGTCCTAAGAGGATGCCGGGCGCTAACAAACACGGCGATTAGTCCGTCGTTACACTTTTCCCGCAAGGGTATTGTATAGTGTAACCACACCCGACAAATTTCTTTATATGCCATACGCGTACAATGAGTCAAAATTTTTAAATTTGCGGAGAAAAGATTGTATCGTAATCTATCCGCTAATCGCTTAAGTGTTTGTTAGGCACCTGATTCGAGAATATACATTGACTCAATAATGTCAAGCAGCCCACGATAGTTTTTTATGCTCTTGTTGATTTCATCTATGAACGTTGAGAAGAGACAACGCCATTTAATCTAAGCAGTTTTATAAAATCGGAATTTTACTATAGCTTTTTAACTGAGCACTGTAGTGTGTAAATAGATATGTTTATTAAACTGCGTGTACGTAACATAAGAAACAATACACAGACTAAAAAAGAATACCAAAGAGCAATATCTGAGTACCAAAGTACAGTATCCAATGGAAAAGAAAGCTTATACTCCACGTACTTAGAAATAATAGGCAAAGAAACAGTTTCTTTATAACTATTTGGAAAAATTAAAACGACAAGCGCTAAACTTATTAGCTTTAAAAGTCTGTGCATATACTGTTGTAAATCACGTGTTAATGTCTTCCAACCTGTTGTATTGCCGCGTTTGTATTTTGGATTGTTCTGCAACTCAAAAGGAATATGAGAATTGCATAAAATTGCAAAAACCGCTGTGACTATTACCAAAGAAACAGATGCGAATGTCAAAATACTTTGAATAAGTAGGGATTTTTTTTAATTCCTAAAAAACATAAAAATATAAAAGTTATAATGCCAAACAAGGCTCTTAGCTGTTTATCTGTAANCTATAAGAGGTTCGTAATTGAGAATGCTTTTTGGAATATTCCCACCGTAAACCCATGCTTTTACTTGCGCTTTGGTACTAAAATCCGCATTTTCTGGTGTGGTATAATACTGTCCGCCATCAAACTTTTCACACTCTCTTGTACCGTCTTCATATTCGTAGAGGTTGTAAAAATACTCCTCTGCTCCGTTCCCCCAAGGGACATAACCAACAGCTGTTGCAACAAACTCTTTTTGCATTGGTTGTTTACGCTTTTTTAAGAATAGGTCTTTTAATATTCTCATGTTTTTAGTCCATAATTTTACCAATTGGTCTATTTACCTAAAATTTGACCATACAGAGCGTTTTATATTACGGATATGTTTTTATCGTAAAATCTTTAAATCGCTTTGTACGGTACCTTTTTGTCGATTTAAATGCATGTCTAATCGTAAAATGATCAGCACTTTTCACTAGTTTGCTGTTTTAAATGAAATGGGAATGTAGCTACTAATTGTTCGACTTAATTCTATCAATTGTTCCGCTGTTACAGTTTTTCTTTCCGGTCCTTTCGGTTTAACTTCTGGTCTATCGAGTGCCTCTAATATACTTTTTGCTTGTTTTTTAGCACTACATTCAAGCTTTTCGCAGTAAAGCAGAAGATCAGCAGAAGCAGGCATGAACGTTGTCGACAAGCCTTGTGCTTTACCCTTCATCACATCCCTTGTTGCGGTTTTGATTGCCCAACGGCTTAGCCCATCGAGAGAAAAAAGATAAGCAACAGCTGTGGCTTTTTCATCTTCTCCAGGTAGGCTTTTAAGTCCACCAGAAAGCATGAGAAACATGGCTTTTATTTCTTCCTCAGAAGCTTTTTCATCAAGCTTTTGCAAAGCTTCATTACTCAGCGAGATAATTCTCTTCGCTTCTGCAGGTGATGGCTTTTTGCCCGCTAACCAATGGAATGGAGGGGTTTGCATCATCCTCGAATAAAAATTTGTACGGACTGTCTGAATTTTTGAAATCGGACATGTGTTGTGTAATTCTATAGGCACGACCACGCTGTTGTCCTGTTTGATATCCATTTCCTTTTCCATAGTTTTTTCCTTTCTCTAAATTCTCGATAGCCTTTCGCACCCAGTTACGCCATGTTGCTTGCCAATCACGTTTGATAGCATTCTTTCCTGCACAGGCTTTCCAATAATCTCGAAACTTT
>NZ_JBHIOH010000002.1:0-15301 GCF_042195375.1 Bartonella sp. CL100XZDX
CCTTACAGTGAATACGATAGGCCTCATTAATGCGTTCAATATGTCCTTCAACGCATAACCGATCGCTATCAAAATGGGTGGTAGAGAAAAACTGTTCAACCATAACAGGGAGATAGCGATAAGTGAGATCCGAGTTTTTAGCCACCATGGTGGCGAATCGAACTGAAAACTGATGCAAGGCTTCGAGTAACAAGCCCTGTTTCAAATAGTTATGGGCTAACTCCCAGTGAGAAATATCGATTTGCCCGCAAGCACGCATCGGTGTGATTAAGGTGATACTCTGACATATACCCAAGAAATTTGGCTCGGTGTGATGCTTTATAGCCATAATTGGGAGACCTTTTTATATTTTTCTCTTAAATCCTTTGATGATAAACTGAAGGAATGAGTGCTAAACCGCGCTTGATAGTGCGCGAGAAGTATAGGCATACGACAAACGAAAAAAGCCAACAATCCCAGCTCAGGAGAAGCCCGATGTTTGCTCATGATGCTTGCAATTAGAAAATCGACATTGGGTTGCAGTCCTGTATTGTCCGAAATAGATCGCACAAGCGAACTGAAGGGGCACATAGGCACCTGAAAGCGTAAAAAAAAGAAATCAACCCGGACATCCCGTTGCATAATCAGATGACCAAACCCTAGCCAGGGTTTGTCTTTGCAATAATGCGTTACCGCCACCTCAAGATTCTCGATTTCAATCTCATGGAGGACACTAGAAAGTCGCATGAAAGCATATTTGCAGGCTCCCATATGCGCGGGGCCAGTGGCACAAAACCCACCGATTAGTGCAGAAATGACGTCGCTCTTGGTACTGGCAATAAATCTTACCGTGGTGGTTGTGGGTGTCACAATACCAAACCCGCCCAGCAGTAGAGACATGCACCGGCAAAGCATATCAATATCCCAGTCGGAAGAAGCTTCCTTGCTATTTAATGCTAACCAAAAAGCACGCTCAAAGGTATTGCAATTTTCGATCTCCGGCAAATCGGAAAACTGTTGGGAAGAGCGCGCCAATGCAATAATCCACGGCACCAGCAAGATAATTTTAAGACAATCACCGTCGCTTACGGCAGCCATGACCTTACCCTGAGCCGCAGAAACCTCAACTTGCGATAATAACATCATAAATCGCTGCGTTAAACTCAAAGATGGCAATACATTGATCAGTTGATGCATCGCCTGCAGTTTGGCTGTAGGGTTCGTCTTTTGCAGTTCGGCGTTAGCATTCTGAATCAGCCGATCCATCTGTTCTTCATTAAGAAGGTTGCCGGTCAGTGCAAACCATGCGTTCTGCAAATAACGGTTTTCATCGGCAATATCAATCAAATTACATCCACGAATAAACAATGCGTTATTATCTAAATCATAATTATCAATAACATCATCTGACATGATTCACCCCTGCTGCTCCGGTGACACGCTATAAAACCTGATGTTGATATTTATCGTATGCGAATTCCCTGATACAATTTCATTACACAAATTATCAAGTTGCATTACAGGACTCCCTTGCGTCATAAACTAGCAGGCATTTCCCTCTGGATGAGAAAAGCAAATCGCTATATTCGACGAGGGTGAGATTAATACGCCCGCGCTTTTTCATATAAGCTTCATAAATATCCGGCAAATGATAGATTTCCTCAGTTAGTTCGGACAAATCAAGGTCGTGAAATACTTCGCAGCAGATTTTAATATCCATAATCTCTTGTCTATCCGCGGATAAAGACAATACAATTTGAACAATTACATCGGGCAACCGTCGATTAATAATTTTGAATATTTTTTCATGGCTAATCAAATTTCCCATGAAATTAAAATCAATAGCATTGCGTTTAATACCTTCAAAATAGAGGTCACCATTTTCAACGGATAATGTGCCCATATCGCCCACGGAGTATCTGATAAATTTGCGCGAGGCATCGGGATCCAGCGATGTCACCAGCAGCCCTCTCTTATCTTCATATTCAAAGAAAAAATCATCGCTGAAGAGCAGGTACCGATTAAGCCGCCCTTCGGCGGACATACCAATGAAACCGCACTCCGACAAACCATATAAACCAATTATCCGCAGATCGGCGCCCAGCATCTCGCGCAGATAGTTTTCATGCACGCTCAGCATCGATTCACCAGTAAAGACCACTTTTTTAATTGCCAGTGGAACCCCAAGGCTGAGCATGGCTTCAACGAACTGAACGATGGTGCTGGGCACACCAAACAGTACCGAGAGCCGTATTTCAGCCAGAAACTCGAAATGACTCTTCAGCAGCAGAGCAATATTGCCAACCGGCACAACATGGGCACGGCAATTTTTTAAAATTTCACACGCCAAGTAGTGTAAAGATGAAAACAGATTAATCGTAAACAGGTTGCCAACAACATCCCCTGGGGGAAAAACCTGCCGCGCGCGCAGGTTACGAATTAAATTGCGCTCTGATGAGCTGATCCCTTCCTTACAGAATTTTAAACGAACGTTGGCCATTTTCATCGCCCCAGTGATGCCACTTGTAGCACTAATCAGCATCGGTAAGTGTTCACCCGCAGAGTCCACTTGAGTCAAAGAACCACTATCACCAGTGGTCGAATAAACGCGTGTACTTATCCTAACCAAATCGCGGAAAGCAATGTAATCGAGTGCATGGCAGCCAGTTATTGCCGTTATACGTGGTTGCATTTTTGCATACATTTCAGCACAGAAATAATCCATGATAACTCAGACCTTTTTAATGAAAATTGCACAACCCAGAGCTGCTAGACCTTCTCCACGTGTCACTGTCCAGCTCATCTCACTAAGATCGCAGCCGTATAAAAGATCGGTGATACCGGCTAATGTAAATTTTTCTTCTGTGGACATAGCTGCCACACCGCATTCACGACGTGATTGGTTAAAAATACCCAGTGCTGTTTCTTCTGAATCAGCCAGGGGGTCGTGGATGATAATACGACCGCCGCGATCTAAAACACAGCACAACTCCTGTAATCCTTTTTTAGGTTCAGCCCAGTGATGAATTACGGAACGGGCATAAATCATTGAAAAGGAGTTATCGGGAAACGGTAAATTGCTGACACTGGCTTCAATGATGTTGAATGCATGCTGGTATTTTAACTCGGTACATTTTTTAACACAAAACTGAACCATACGGGGATCGATATCAACCCCGTAAAAGGAATAGTCTGTGAGTTTTTGGGAGCGGTAAAGTTTGAAAAGCATGTGGCCAGTTCCCATGCCAATATCGAGAATTTTTTTCTTCGCAGAAGTAACACCAGATGCTTCTTCCAGAATTCTTTCCATCAAATATGCATTCCACGGTGATGTACCTTCAGTAGCATACCTTTCATAGTACTCAGAGGTGATATTTACCAGTAAATCATTCATCACATATTTCTCTAAATGAAGCTAGTTATGGCATTGCCATAAACTCGTTAAAAACTAACTGGGTATAGAAACGGTTACGTCCTCATATAAGAGGTCATCTAAAATAATTGATTGCAAACATGCATCCAGCAAAACAACGGTTATCACAGATTGACAAAGATAATAGCAGTTACAAATAAACGTCATCCCTTTAAACACAAATGTATTCCCAACGTACCGAAAAACACATCGCGTCCTGTCATGTTCAACTAAAAAGTAATCATTTATATCAAAAGTACACGCCGAGATGGCGCATAATGCCTTATACAAGCTCTCCATGCAGCTAAATATTGTGGTGCATAGCCGATTATCCAGCACCTGCCCTGCTGGAAAGTCCGCGCATTTTTCACAGTAATCTAGCATAAATGGCCTCGGTAGTTTTTTTTTCTCAATAAATTCGATATCAACCCCGACAGACTGAATCTGCGGATCATTATTAAGCAACATAATACTTTTACTCCGTCCATGGCTCACAGAACTGTGTGACATCTTTACATCTGGCAAAATCCGTTTAAATATATCGATAAAAAGTACCTTCGCCATTTCACGGTGCAATATCATTCTCGATGTACGTCTCGTCGATACAGGCAAATAACGATGAAGCCTATCAATAGCTAAAAAATAGGTATAAAAAGAATGGCTCACAATGCACAGATAATTGTTTGCACGGCGATTAACATACACTCTGCTCATACCATGAGCTTTATCTACACGGTACATTTTACTTTCCCTGTATTTGTCGTGGCAATTTTTCTGATATTTACTTTAAATGCATACTGATACCATTTATCAGTCAATAGTTTAGTAACGACTTTAACCTGCTCACTATTTGCCGACATATCAAGGTTGAGATAAAGATCGCCGTTCTGTGCTTTTGAAAAGTAATGCCTTAAACATCCGGCATACTTAATAATGTCATTTGAGATCAGTTGAACTGGGATAAACTTACCATTGTGTTTAAATTCATTAACGGCTCTGGCTATCCAGTAATAGCATTCGGATTCATCTTTAACAAACAGGTCGCCGGAATCAAACCATTCATCACGCGGCTTTAATTGCAAGGAACTATCAACATAACCATCACACGCGAAAGGCGTTTTATAAAACATACGGCGCACTGAATCAGAAGCATCCGCCCGATCAATGGGGCGCAAATCAATTTTTATATCACTCACCAGAACCTTACCCGGTGCCACAACGCCATATTTACTGGTTCTTTCAATATCGCGTAGCGAGCAGATCTTATTATGAAACAAGCGCGGTCCGGATTCGGTTTGACCGAAGTTATTCCATAACGTCGTACATGATGAGAGGATACCCGATGCTTGTACGGTGAGCAAACGGTCGGATGCATTCAAGATATTTTGCACATGGATTCGGCTTTTGGTAAAAATGTCGCTTACTGCCAGCATCCAGTCACCGATTAAAGGCAAGTTGGTAATGCTATAGTGCGAAACGAGTTCACCAATATTACTTATTTGAAATTTTTCAAATACCAGTTTGCTATCCGATAAGAAGGCACATAGCATAGTAGAGAGACCATACATATACTGCACCGGGAAATAACACAATGAGCAATCTTCATTACTTAGTCCAAGAGATTGGCTCACCGCGAGGGCATTCTCAATCAGAATATTTTCATGATATTGAATCAACTTGGGTTTACTGGTTGTTCCGGAGGTACAAAAATAGAAATGCGCGCACGGATATGCTGTAAAATCAGCCAGATTTTCGTTCACAGTTGAAAGACAGTGATCAAACGCGATATTAATCCGGTGACTGATGATATTAATATCCCTGACTTCATGGCTCATTACAACAGCCGCAATGCAATCGGCATCAACCAGTATATCAACAATGTCTAAATCATGAATACTGACGATCCAAGCTTTCAATTTTAGCACAGACGCAACAAAATAGCTGATCAGACCTTCGAAATTATTTCTAATCACAAAAACAAACAGCTTATTTTGCTCCTCTTGCGGGCGATCACGACAATATCTAACTACAGTATCTGCACACCCTTTTGTCATCATGCTGACATCCTCTGCCGAATAATGACTGTGATGATAAATCACTTGCCAGTTTCTTTCTAATAAGGAATATATTGTTAGCATGTGGTGTCCCTTACAGATATTGTGGATTCCCTAAAACCAAGCTGCTTGCGCCACCACCCATACCAAATGAGTTTTTCAATGCGTATTTAAGCGGTCGGTACTGATGCTCCCTCACAAGCGCAATACCAGCGGGCAATTGAGGATCAATTTCATCACAATTCAAAATTTTGGGCAAAACATTGTTCCGAAAAGAAACCAGTACACACAAAATTTCCATCGCACCGGCAGCAGCAATCAGATGCCCGTGCCAAGATTTTGTCGCCACAATCGCTGGGTTGTGCGCGCCAAAAACCGTTCTGATTGCACTGGCTTCATGCTGATCATTTTGTACTGTCGATGTCCCATGTGTATTCACAAAATCAATAGCGGTACGGTCAACACCCGCATGTTCGATGGCTCGCTCCATCGACAGTTGCATTTCGAGATCATCTTTATGCGGCGCTACAATATGCTGTGCGCAAAGTGCACCGCCGTAACCCAATAAATAGGCCAACGGCTCACGCTGCCGCGCCAGTACGTTAGATAATTTTTCAATAACGAACAGACCTGCGCCCTCCGCTAAAACAAATCCGCTGCGATGCCGGTCAAAAGGCCGCGAACGCCGTGGTCCACAGTAGTTTTGATCAGTCGATATCACTCCCATCTCTTCTAATCGCGCAAGATTCAGCGGGGTGACTTTCGCAGAAACACCGCCGCAAATCGCCGCTTTAACTTCACCATTGCGGATGGCTCGCATCGCGAGGCCGATACTTTGCGTTGATGCAGAACAAAGGCCTAGAAGGGCAAAGCTGAGGCCCGCAAACGGGATAATTTCATGTATCGTTTTTAGAACCGCGGTTGTATCGAGATCAAAAAACTCATCAATTTTAAAATGTTCTAGCGCGACATCGACCAAGCATTGCTTATCCGCGTCGGCGGGAACCTTGTCCGCAAAACCGATACACTTTTCAATATCGATTGCCGATTCATCAACCCCTACAATACAGCCAATATCTTCTGCTGTATAATATTCCTGCAAATGCAGTCGCTCATACAGTCTCTTTGCTGCTAAACCCGCATAAAAAAGCTCGCCGTTTCTGAAAGCTTTTTTCTTAGGCCAGCGTAGCAACTCATTACCTTCTATAGGAATCCCAGCTTCATGAGTTTGAAAATACTGGTGATCAAATTTTTTAATCTTCCGTATACCACTTTTCTCACGCATAAAACAGGCGTGAATTTCATCCAATTGGCTGCCTAATGGCGTAACGGCCCCATATGCACTAATACATAATGTATCTGCATCAAAATGGGTATTCATTGTAAAGCTCCCCTCAGTGTTTAATTATCCAAATATTTCCGATACCATAATTGATACCCGCACCAGTCAGCATAACCCGAGCCCCCGAAGGAATAGCAGGATCATTAAGACAGCATAAAATATCCAGTATGTTATTGAGTTTTCCAGTGTACCCAGTTTTAGATTTATAGTTAACAACCGGTATCCTTGGAAAAAATTTCTCTAGCGCTGAATATTCAGCTATTTGTTGCGTACGAATACCGTTGTTATAACTAACAATAACATCAGGTTCCCCCTGTTGTGTTCGTTGTTTACTCAACAGGCTTTCCCAGTCCCGTTCTTCAAAACTGACTTTAGGGCAATAATGAATAGTCACAGAGATTAATTCAGCTAGCGCATCGCAACTGTTATTGTCTAAAGACATCACCGCCGCCCCCCAACTGGGGATAATACCAGAAATATCTTTATCACTTTGTCGAATTTCACCGAATTTTTTAAAGACAGTCAGACTATCGAAGCTCAGCATATTTGCTGCACTAACAACCATCGCTCGCTCTTTTGCAATTATATTGGCGATATCAGCATAAGCCAATTTCAATGCAACTAGGCCACTTAATGATGCGGCACGTAACGGCGTCCCTTCCTCATGATCAAGTAACAATTTTGAGATGTGATACAACACATTTGTTGGCAACAATCGCAACGTATTCAGAGGATTATTTATCTCCTTATACTGCTGGATATGCTTCCAGACTGAACCATCGTCTTTATATTTACGGCAAATTTCAAAAAGCAAGTCAAAGCTGCGATCTTCGCTATCGCATGCAGTATATAGAAAAGCTTTTGCATGCTCCGCTAGACAATCTTTACTTTGAAAATCTATCAGCGCATTAATTACTATTTTTGACATATCATTCAGCACTGAGCGGTCTTCTCTGCTGACCAGCTTCTTGTCTATCATAGACGGTGTCAAAACATGGTAATAGTCTATATCACAAGGATTAATCTCACCCCCAGCGCTGAGCAGCTGGTTCAGCGCTGCACTATTAGGCGCGAATTGCTGATACACGCCATAGTTTTTTATATAGACCCTTTCCGTCATGCTAGTTGTGCTTTAAAACTGATATACGCTGGTTGATATAGTTCAGCGTGAAATAGGAGTAGAGTTCTTTAAACTGGATTTTCTTATCAATCGATTCATATTCTTTTAACCCCAGCAGGTCATTGATTTTAGCAACACCTTCGCTAGTCCACTCTTTGGTGTCAAATGAGTAAAGTGCTTCTGTAGTGGCCCATTTATTTACCGGCCAAAGGCTTTCAGGACTAACATCAACCTTGAAGTGCTTTTTTAACTCGAAGGCAAAATCAATATAATCAATCGAAGTCATTCCGTAATCAGAGAATAGCGACTTGTGTGGATCAAGCTCTTCTGACTCATCAAGATACATGACATCTTTAAAAATCTGGCTAATTGTTGTAATATACATTAGATAATCCCCTCACCATTCCCTATCGTTAATGAAACGCCTGTAGTAATAATTTTACCGTTAATAAACGCATTGACAGCATTCGCAACATCTTCGGCAGCCAACATTTTCCTCATTGGGATGGTTTTTTCTATGCTAGCAATACTTCTTCCTTCTTTCGCACAATAGTCCTGAAGCATCTTTGTCTTGATATAACCAGGGCTTACGCACAGCGTTCTGATATTGAATCGGCCCATTTCCAGTGCAATGCCGGAGAGATATCTTTCCATGGCTGCCTTCGTCGAGCCATATAAAGAGTTACCCACTCTGATTTTTTTTGCGGCCACCGAACTGATAAACACCAGCTTGGTCTCATTTTCTTTATACTGCTTCATCGTTTTGACTACCATATTGAAAATCAGCACGGCTGACAGATAGTTAAGACGAGTGATGGCGTTAATATTTTCGGGTTCCAGCTCATCGCACAAACATGCTGGGTTATAACCAGCACAGTAGATAGCTATCTCAATTCTAACATTTTCTAAGGCAGCACAAAACTGCACGACGTCTTGCTCAGATGTCAAATCCAAGCGAACTGGCAAGACAGCACTTTGGTACCGATGCTTCATATCACTAACGGCGGTTTCATTACTGAACCATGTAAAAACTACGAAATAACCACCATTAATTAGTGAATCTATGACATTCCGCGCTATCTCAGCAGTCCCTGCGACTACCAGCGCCAACGATTTTTCATTATATGCAGGATTATTTACGATATCGACAAAACTATGACTCATGCCTCCCCCTTATATTTAAACATGCTATAAATTTTCCAGCACAGAATTACCCTTGATAAAACATAATCCCAATGAAACTATATAGACGAGGATATCTGCTTACTTTCGCAGTACCACCTAAATTAATTAAAAGCAACTGCTTTTAATTAAAAAATTACCAGTACCTAAAGGCCAAAATTGTCATGATCCTCCCGAGTATATTGCAGCCCCGAATAAAGCTGCAAATCTGGATCAAACAGCTAGCTATGCCCGCTCTTCAACCAAGTTTGGTCATAACTAAAAGAAAAAGTCTCTTTGCCTCTGCCAGATGCAGCATAAAGCTGCCCCATGCGACATGGGACTTCCATGCCAGCCTAATGCGCCCAGATTTCTATCGCTTTTTGTTTTGACGCTTGCATTAATCTCTCTTGGGCACGCAGCGTTTCGTGTGCAGCAGGCCAGAATCCTGCAAACTGCGTCCCAGCGGATCGTTCCCTTCTAACAACAATAAATCTTTTCCAACCGTAAACAAGCATTATCGTTATCATTGACGGGGGTATTTTCATTGTTGTTTTGTAAATGACTCTCTTTCATAGTTCCTTCTTTTGAGAAAGTAATACGTTATTAAAATCGGTTCCTTTTGGAGCTTGCATCATAAAGACCTCAAAGCCATGGCTATAGGCACGCGCAGCGAGGTTAAAACCTGCTTTACGACCCGCATCATCGCCGTCCATTGCGATTGTCAGACGTCCTTTTGTAGGGGGTAAATTCACACGCATCATACCACTGGTTGAAAGAGACGCCCATAAATTAACGGGCTCTGATAACAACCCAGACAAAAGAGCCAGACCGGTTTCAATGCCTTCACAAATGACCAGATGTTTTGCATTGGCTTGACTTAAATGCACCGCGCCACCCGTTACAGATCCTAACATGGCTTTTGCTGGTTTCTGATCTGTTTTGCAGCCATTGGCTTGTAAAAAGGTTCTATGAATGGCAAAAGAGCCAGCACCCTTAACAAGAGCAACCAACGCGGGCAAAGCACTTTTAGAAGGGTGTGGACATTTGCTATGAAAGCGTAAATCAGTAGGCAAATCACATGTAATACCCCGCATACGTAAATAGGTTTCTGCTAAAGTATTTTCGATTGGTTTGCTTTGTTGCCAAATTGCTTTTGCTCTCTCTGCTTTCTTTTTTGCTCGTTTGAGATCAGCACAAAACTGTTTGGAGAAAGAAAGCGTATGATCATAAGCTTGTTTTCCAAGCAAGCCAATTCTAATGAGCGCTTGTATGATCTCTCTAAAAGAACAACCGGCATAACAATAGAGTAAAGAGACGCCCATCATGTCTATTGGCAAGGGATAAACTAGGTAGCCTATCATCATGAGCAGGGCAACGGGTCCATAACGCCCACGCCAAACCCTCGGCACAGCACGTGTAATGCCCTGCACATTCGTAAAAGAACACATCATTTAAAATCCTATAACGTTGCGTCATAGGACAGATTGTGCACTCTCTAGGGTGATGAGCTTGAGAAAGCCTTGTCCGTCCTTACGTGACAAGGTTTTCTTTTTATGCTGCGTCGCTTTGACGTTGCTGTTTCGCTTGCTCGATTACATTGATAAGATCCGATTGTAACCAACGCGATAAAAAACCAAATTTTAAAGGTTTTGGGAGAGAGCCATTAGTTACATGACGGCGGAATGTTGAGACACTCATATGAAGCAGTTTTGCACTTTCACGGTCTGTTAAAAGAATATCATTTTCTGTCATACTAAAATCCTTTCAAAAGTAAAAAAATGAGAACAAATCATAACTATTTATTAACCACATTTTGGTTCATTTTTGAAGGTATTTTATTTATAGAAAACAATATTTTATCATACAATTTCTTATGTGAGACGTGATGAAGCTTATTGAGAAAGAATGAGAGAAAAGAGAGCTAAAGTTATCCACAGATAATGGGGTTATGCACCCCATATCTTAAGATTGACCAGTGACATAAGCCGCCCATTTATCCATGTAGACACGGCGCTGTTCTAGATAATCAGTCCGACGATAGGCACGCTCTACTTTACCGCCGACCGTATGACTTAGAATGGTTTCAGCGACCTCATAGGGGGCATCGGTTGTTTCAGCGAGCCAATTGCGTAAACTAGAGCGAAAACCATGGGGGCAGGCTTCAATTTTATTTTTTCTCATATACGTAGCCATACATTTCTCAGCGAGGGGACCACGACCTCTAGCAGAAAAAAAGAAATCATTACGAGAAAGCCCGCGTGCTTGTTTTAGAATTTCTAATGCTTCTGTTGATAGAGGCACGCGAAATTCTGTTGTAGCATCACGCCTTCCTTTCATATTCTCAGCAGGAATGGTCCATATATCCTCCTCAACTTGATCTTTATGAATATGACGTAAAGGATTGGTACGAACGCCTGTCAGAATAAGCAAACGCAAAGCCAGTTGTGTTATGGTTGATGCTTCACAGAGTGTTTTATAAAAAGCCGGAACCTCTCTCCAATCCATGGCTGGTAAATTTTGCGTTTTATGACGTTGTTTACCTAAGAGAGCACGTGCTTTTTCTGTTGCTTGTAAATCAACATTCAAACCCAAAGCAGCCGCATGTTTGAGACAAAGATTGAGACGAATAAGAGCTCTATTAGCTGTTCCAGCTTTTGTATGCCAAATAGGAGCAAGCGTATTGCGTATCTCTGTTTGTGTAATCTCAGAAACGGGAAGACAGCCTAGTTTAGGGAGAATATGAAGGCGTAATGGTAAAAACCAATCCCCATCTTTACCATCATTTTTTAATTCAGCTTTACGACTTTCAAAAGCATCCAACGCGATATCTTTTAAATAATGGAGATTACTTATTGCCTCACACTTTTGTTTTTCACGTTCTTTAATAGGGGCACGACCTTCACGAAGAACAGAACGCCACCCAGTTGCCAATTCACGAGCTTGTTTTAAAGAAACATCTCTCAAGGCACCCAAGCCCATTTCACGGCGCCGCCCATGAATGGTACAACGGTAAATCCATTGAGCACTTCCATCTTTACACTTATGAAGTAACAAGCCGGCACCATCATTATATTTGCCAGCTCGTGGGTGTTGCGACAGCCCTTGCATTAAGACGGTTCATAAGAACCATTTTTAGTCCTTTCTTATATAAATTTTATCCACACACTCATCCCACTTGTTATGTGCAAATAGTGGTTTTGATTGATTCAAGATAAACAGATTTGAAATGAGAGAATCTTACGTTATTCGGGACTCTCACTCAACATATAAAACAGTGAATTATCATTATAAATCAATGTATTGTACGATGATGGAGAGGTTTTTAACACAAAGATCATGGAAGGAGGGATACAAAATCTTTATGTAGAAGAGGATCTAAACGATTATAGCAGTTTTGCATTTGATACGAAGGTCTTTTCTGGTGGAGAGCAACACATTTTAGCGGGGGGAATCGCGATTGGCATTCTTTTACAAGGGAATGCTTTCCAAGCAATAGATTTAGGAGGCTATGTAAAGGATTTAATAATTAGAGATCAAGCACAATCGTGGTTACATTTTGGTGCAACATTAGAAGGAAGCACTATGATTCATGATTCTGGACGGATTTATCTTTATGCTGGTGCTGAGCGATCTCGTACTGAAGTAGAAACAATTGTTTTAAATGACAAAGATACCACATTATACTCTATTGCTTCCAAGATGGACGGTGAAAGTTCTTTGATTGAGGATTTAAGCGGGAATGGACGCGTTATTTTTACTTCTACTGTGTTTAATCTACATTATTCTAAACTTGAGGTCGGTAATCTTTCAGGTAATTTACATTTTAGGTTTAATACTAATTTTGTAGAACAGCGCGGTGATTATCTTCTGATAAAAAGAGGAGCAGGTCATCAACACCATAAGCGTTATCGATTCTGGTGTTGAAATGACCAATTCTCTTCTACAAAATCAGAATTTAATTTTGGAGCTTGATTTAATTCATGATCAAAGCGGAAATGCACATTTTACTCTGATAGATTTTTGGGGTGAAGAAATAGCTACTGTTGACAATGGAGTCTACATGTACGCTCTTAAGAAAAGAGATCATAACGGTGGAAAGATTTGGTCTTTATCGACACCATCTACATCGGAAAAAATTTCTACTCCGATCTTTCCTCCCTCTCATACGAAGTTGCCTATAGCTGAATCTTTTGAGCAAGAAAAGTATGGTTCTCCTTTGGAAGATTCTATAACCAATTCTTATAAAGGTGATTTCAGTTTTTATGCAGAGGATTTCATTACTGGTACACGTGAAAAAATTTTGCAAAGCTCCGTACTTGATGACAATAGCATAGTTTATATTGCTGGTGATGGAGAAGCAGATGATTTTAAATTATCCATTAATAATACGGTTCCAGAAACTGCAACACTCTATGTTGAGACTGGTGGTTTTAGTAAGAATACAACAATTGAAAATGGTGGTTCAGAGATTGTAGGGGAACAGGGGATCTCAGAATTTACGATTATTTACGAGGGTGGAAAACAAAGAGTGGAGGGAGGAGGAACCGCATTGAGAGCTGAAATTTATGGTGGGGAGCAGCTTGTTTTCGGAAATGGTTATGTAAATGGTGGAATTGTGGGTAGCAGTGCTTATAACACGACACTTTATGGTCAAGGTGATACGCCGGGACAGCAGAATGTATATGATGATGGGATGGCTGTGGGAACAAAAGTGATGAGTGGAGGAGTACAAACTCTTGCTAAGTGGTTTCCTAATGATGATAACTTTGCAGAAAAAGCCGGCGGTTTAGCTGTAAATGCTGAAATCTTTTCAGAGGGTGTGCAGCGTGTTTTAGCAGGAGGTGAAGCAAATACAGTCATTTTACGCACTGGTGGTGTTCAAGAAGTCTATGCAGGTGGAATTGTAAAGAATCTAACGATTGAAGGTAATGCTAATTCATGGATTTCTCCTGGTGCAATATTAGGAGGAGAAATAAAAGTTCAGGATTTTGGTGGGCTCCATCTTGATGCTGGAGACGATGGTCAACAAACTATAGTAGAAAACATTGAATTAAATGGAGAAGACGCTCAATTATACTCCGTTGCTCGTGGGTTTGACGACAAAAGTACACGCATTCAGCAGTTAAGCGGTGTAGGAAAAGTCATTTTTACCTCTTTTGAAGATGATTTATATTACTCTCAGCTTTACATTGATAATCTAGCAGGGAGTCTACATTTTAACTTTAATGTTAGCCTTGCAGAAGAAAAAGGTGATTACCTCTTTATTGAGAATGGGAGTGGTTTTCATACAATAAGTGTCGTAGATTCTGGTATTGAAATTGTTGATCCTTCTTCAGCAGGACTTGATTTAATTTTTGATCAAAGTGGTGGCGCACATTTTACCCTGAGAAGCTTTTCTGGTGCAAATGTTAAAACTATTGATGGCGGAACCTATACGTATAGTTTAAAACAGAGAATTGATGAGGATGGGGGTGAAAAAGTTTGGTATTTATCTGCAGTATTTATTGATAATGTTTTATTTCTCAACAGGTTACCACGTAGTAGAAGCAGATCTGTGCGGCATTTAAATCAAAATCAATCAGTTTCTTCTCTTTCAACGATTGCAGCATCACAAGAGCATGCTATTAAATTGCCACGTCGAAGAAAAAACCGCCAAAACTTGAGTCAAAGATCTCCAGCTTTTGTTTCTCCAACTGTTTCCTCTCTTGGAAGTCACGTTATTGAAGTCTCAGGTCCAGCGAGTTCTCATCCTCTTTCTGCTGAAGAGCAACAAACTGCTGTTTCAGAATCTTCTCACTCTTTAGCCGATCAGATGATTGTGCGTCCAGTTCATAAAGAACAACCTTCTCCACAATTGAGTGNCGTCCAGTTCATAAAGAACAACCTTCTCCACAATTGAGTGAGACGCTTTCAGTTTCTCACTTTTTGACCACGCCCTCTACAGATGCGGTATTGTCTATGTCTGTAGCTCCAGCGATGGTGTTTCACAACGAAATGCAAACAGTGCGTGCAGGAAGAGGAATTCTAGATAAAAGTAAAAAGAATGCAGCTTTATGGACCTATGCGATTAAATCTAAAGAGAGTATTGCGACAGAGCATATAGATTTTAAGTTAGATCAGACAGGTATTGTTTTAGGGATCAATGGTTTAAGCGAGTGGGAAAGTGGAGAATTTTATATAGGTGGTTTTGGCAGTTATGATCGTGTCCGTGTTGCGTATGCACGGGGGGG
>NZ_JBHIOH010000003.1:0-1011 GCF_042195375.1 Bartonella sp. CL100XZDX
CTTGGCATTAGGCAATGATACTTTGGTTGCAAGTTATACGGCAGATACAAGAATAAGCGTTCCTTCTCTTTCGGCGGGCAAAGATTATTATGTTTATCTGGTTTCTGATGGAGGACAGTCTCATAAACTTGTTTTGTCAGAAAACTCTACGTATCCAAGGGATTACACTGTGAGTAATTCGCGCAAGATAGGAGGGTTTCATACGCTCTGTGCGGATGTTGGTACGATTTCCGGTCACCCATTGTCTGGTTATAGAGCAGGGGATATTTTACCCCATTCAGTTTGGTGTCTCAATCACCGCCCGCATAGTTCACCAGAAGGAATGGTTTATGATCCTTCGCAAGACCTTTGGGTTGATATTTATCTTCAGTCAGGGACAGGAGAAAATACTCGCTCTGCGTATAATGTTCCTATCACAACGGGTCGTATCTATACAGATCATGTAACAGATATGTTACGTGTTAAGAAATCCTTACTGAATGATGTGGAATTTGCATCTGCGATGTATGGAAGTAATGACAAAACAAGTATTACGGGCAAGAAGGCACCCTCTCCTAAGACTTCAGGAGGTCACGTTGATACAGCCAATCGTCGTATGATTTCGCATATCGGTTGTGAGGAAGGTTGCGGTTATGTTTGGCAGTTTTTGGCAGGAACATTTCCTATGCAAATAACGAATAGGGGGCAGGCTAGGCTAGAAATGAGATGGTTATCAGGAGGAGGAGGGTGGAGTCATGGTGTAGATAGCGGATGTTTTGCACGCTCAACCTTATCTTCTTCTAGAGGTAATGAACAATTATGTGCGCGTGGTTGTAGCCATTCCCGTGATTTGTGAGGAGGAGAAGATGATAGATTATCCAGAGCATTTAAATAGCAAAGAAGATTATAGGAATATGCTTTCCTTTGATAAGGCTGAAACCGTAAGAAGGCTAGAGATGCTTTTATCAACGCGTTTTTATTGGGTCTTTGTTAAAGAGCTTGGAGAGGGGGAAGAGGGGATTGAAGATGACA
>NZ_JBHIOH010000004.1:0-82790 GCF_042195375.1 Bartonella sp. CL100XZDX
CACCCGGCACTTTTTAAAAGTGTCATTAAGAAACATCTAAATAGTAAGGAATTCTTATGAACACTCTTATAGAAATTAAAGGAAGCACTGCTAATAGTGCTATCCCTCAAACTATGTCTAGTCGTGAAATTGCTGATTTGTGTAAAAAGCAGCACGCACATATTATGCGTGATATCAAGAAGATGCTTGAAGAACTTAACGGCTCCAAATTTGGATTGGTTGATTTTATAGGTACTTACATTGATGCAAAAGGTGAAAACCGTCCTTGTTACAACTTACCTAAGCGTGAATGTTTAATTCTTGTTTCTGGTTATAACACTACATTACGAGCAAAGATTATTGACCGTTGGCAAGAGTTGGAAAAGCAGGTAGCTGTTCCACAGATAGACTACTCAAGTCCTCAAGCAATGATTGGCTTTTTGACACATTTACAAAACCAAATTGAGCAAAAGGATAACACCATTGCTAAATTAGAACCAAAAGCAAAAGCTTTGGAAGGTTTAAAGCGTTCTGATGGTTTGTTTGGTTTGATAGAAGCAGCAAAGATGCTAGAGGTACGACCAAAAGATTTAACGGATTACTTGCGTAAACATGATTGGGTTTATCGACGGGCTCCAGGGGCGCCTCTGTTGCCCTATCAAGACAAAATTAAGAAAGGATTCATGGACTGTCCTGCTATTACCATTCAAAGACCGGACGGAACAGAGAAGGTGCTGCCTTCAACTAAAATCACATCCAGAGGATTGGCATGTTTGAGAGAACAAATCCATGGAGGTGTGCAATGAAGGTAGATACTAACTTTTTATGCGATTTGTGGATAGCATTATCTCAATTTTCTAGACATGAAAATATAAGCAACAAAGAGTGTACTGCTTTGGTTGACACTATGAGTGTAGTGGAAAAAGCTTTGATTTTAAAACTTCAAGATGACGTGCCTAATATTACAAAGATTTTGGCAATTCTTACAGATTTTGGAGCTTCAGAACTACCGCATAGCATGGATTCTTTGTTGCGTGCTTATGAACCAAATTTAGACAACCCCATTAAAAATGTTGCTTAAGTACCTCCCTTCCCCATCTTTAAAGGTGGGGAGTGAACACTAAAGTTACACGTGTGGAACTGGTCGTTCAAGAGGCTGTACAGCTAAACGAAACCCCATGGTACGCAGTAAAGCATTCAAGCTGCGGAACTCTGGATTACCTTTCTCTGAAAGTGTACGGTAAAGTTGTGTTGGGTTCAAGTTGGCTGCTTTAGCTACAGCTTGAACACCACCATAAGCTTTGGCCATTTGGCGTAGAGTTACAAGCAGTTCACCCTGATCACCATCTGCTAGGATTGCATCAAGGGTAGCTGCTGCCAGCTCAGGATCATCATGGAATATTTCTGCCATTGCATCATCATGGTTACGGTCTTTCATTTTTGCACTCCTTTAA
This sequence comes from Bartonella sp. CL100XZDX, assembly GCF_042195375.1. Taxonomy (NCBI): domain Bacteria; kingdom Pseudomonadati; phylum Pseudomonadota; class Alphaproteobacteria; order Hyphomicrobiales; family Bartonellaceae; genus Bartonella; species Bartonella sp. CL100XZDX. Next base: position 1,434 of record NZ_JBHIOH010000004.1, read on the forward strand.
TCTTCACGGTTTTGCCAATCACGCCAGCAAGCACATGCACGAGTGATATCAGTCTCTTGTGTTTTTTTGCTGCCACCGCATAATAGCAACAATACGGTCTTTCCAGATTGGACATAATAAACTCGGTAGCCAGGACCAACATTAATACGCAATTCATGAATACCCTCACGAAGCGGCTTGAAATCGCCAAAGTTTCCCTGCTCTAAACGATTAAGGCGGCGAATAATTGCAGTTTTAGCCTGCATATCACGGAGCTTTCGCAGCCAATCAGCTATCAAGTCTTTGCCATCAGAAGTAAGGTAGTGACGTATTTCAAACATGATGTATATTCGTTTATAAACGAATATTTGTCAAGAAAGAAATTAAAAGTTGAGAAAAAATCTTCTTTTATTCCAATGAAAAAGCGACATGAAGCTTAACCAAGCTATCTTTCCGAATGAGAAAGATGTCAATTTTTTAATCCAGCTCTGCTTTTTGCGGGGCTTTTTTTATGGAGAATCATATGCGAAAAATATCATCAGAAGGACTAGCACTTATCAAACAATGGGAAGGTTTGCGTTTGAACGCCTATAAAGATGCCATTGGGGTGTGGACAATAGGTTATGGACATACAAACAGTGCTGGAAAGCCTTTTATTTACGAAGGCATGACAATCACTGAAAAGCAAGCAGAAGAACTTCTTTGCCAAGACTTAAGACAATTTGAAAATGCCGTTGAACGCGCTGTTACAGTTTCATTAACAGATGAACAGTTCGCGGCGTTAGTGTCATTTTGCTATAATGTAGGAACAACAGCCTTTTGTAACTCGACACTGTTAAAAAAGCTCAATCAAGGTGAATATGAAGCTGTCCCTGCCGAGCTACAGAAATGGACCAAAGCAGGCGGGAAGCGTCTTGAAGGTCTAGCACACCGGCGTGCAGCAGAAACAGGCTTATGGGCGAAAGGTGCTTTTGTTTCCTCTAACTACCAAACCGTAGAAACGCAAGCATCAACGGGGGTTTTCAAAGCAGAAGCCCTTGCACCGATTATTGGTTCTTTTTCTGGGCTTGGAGGCTTATTAGCAGGAAATGGGCCAATCCAATGGGCTTTGGCCACCATTATGATTTTAGCCGCATGTGCTGGTATTTTCTTTGTTGCTAAACGCTTTCAGGAGCATCGTCTATGATCTTATGGATGAAAAGAAATCTGATGATAACAGGCGCGGCTTTAGCCGCTTTTTTTATTGCATTAGCAAGAGCTTTTACTCTTGGGAAAAAAGCAGAGCAACAAAAGCAAACAGAAAAAGCTTTAAAAGCAGCCACAACACGGCTTNAACAAAATATTGGTCAAGAAACTGTTCAAACGGTTAACGCACGTGAATTACATACGTTTTTAGAAGTCAACTCTAAATTTGCAGATTGGATTGTACGCCGTATTAAAGAATATGGATTTTTGGAAAATCAAGATTATGGTTTTACGTTTCTCAAAAATGAGAAACGTAAAAATGTTATAAGTAAAGAATATCATCTCACCTTAGATATGGCGAAAGAGCTCTCAATGGTTGAGCGCAATGAGAAAGGACGTCAAGCTCGTCGTTACTTTATTGAATGTGAAAAGAAACTAAAAAGTCAATTTGTTGATTATGATGATATACGTTTTGCTTTCCCAAAAGATTGGGATAAAATGTCTCCAACTAAAAAGGCTGTTTACATTTATGGACCTCTCCACATGCATCTTGTCAAAGCCTTTACGTTGGTAGAAGAAAGCAAGCATTACAAAGCCATAATCAAAGAAGCAAAACAAGTCTTAGAAAGATCTGTAGTGAAAGCCGCTTAAGTAAAAAATATGCCTCCCCTCCCCGTTCTCAAAAATGGGGAGGTGGTCAAGATGCTTCTTCTAAAGCTGTCTCTTCCTTACAATTATTTTTTGCAGGTGTTAAACTTATTTGTAAATCTAACGCACTCAAAACACTAAGAAAAGTAGAAAGTCGTGGATCACCTTTATCGCTTAAAGAACGATAAAGAGACTCGCGATTTAGTCCTGTCTTTTGAGAAACAGTTGTCATTCCTTGTTTACGCGCAATAATACCTAATACATGTGCAATATAGCCACTATTCTTTGTTTCTAAAGCATCATCTAATAAAATCTTAAAGTCTTCAGGCGTATTAAAATATTCACTTACATCAAATTTAGTAATTTCCATGTTTCATTTCCTTTACTAATTGAAGGGCTTTTTCGATATCTTTTTGTTGTGTGGATTTATCACCAGCATTTAATAACAAAATGATTTGTTTCCCTTGTTTTACAAAATAAATCCTATAGCCTGGTCCATAATTTATTTTTAGTTCACCAATGCCACGGAAATATTTCACGTCTCCTAGAAGCCCATATTCAAGGCGGAAAATACGTGCAGCAATTTTCTTTTGCACTTGTTTGTCTTTTAACGAGTCTAACCACTCTGTAAAATAGTGTGTTTTTTTAACAATAAACATCTGTAGTTTATATGCTACAGAATAAATAATGTCAAATACATTCTTTTGTTCCAATGAACAAGCTACATAGGTTTTAACAAGCCATCCTTTCAAATGGGAAAAATATCAATTTTTTAATCCAGCTCTGCTTTTTGTGGAGCTTTTTTATGGAGAATCACATGCAAAAAATATCATCAGAAGGACTAGCACTTATTAAACAATGGGAAGGTTTGCGTTTGAACGCCTATAAAAATGCCATTGGGGTGTGGACAATAGGTTATGGACATACAAACAGTGCTGGAAAACCTTTTGTTCACAAAAGCATGACAATCACTGAAAAGCAAGCAGAAGAACTTCTTTGCCAAGACTTAAGACAATTTGAAAATGTCGTTGAACGCGCTGTTACAGTTTCATTAACAGATGAACAATTCGCGGCGTTAGTATCTTTTTGCTATAATGTAGGAACAACAGCCTTTTGTAACTCGACACTGTTAAAAAAGCTCAATCAAGGTGAATATGAAGCTGTCCCTGCAGAGCTACAGAAATGGACCAAAGCAGGCGGGAAGCGTCTTGAAGGTCTCGCACACCGGCGTGCGGCAGAAACAGGCTTATGGGCAAAAGGGGCTTTTGTTTTCTCTAACTACCAAACCGTAGAAACGCAAGCACCAACGGGACTTTTTAAAGCAGAAGCCCTTGCACCGATTATTGGTTCTTTTTCTGGGCTAGGTGGTTTGTTAGCAGGAAATGGACCAATCCAATGGGCTTTGGCAACCATTATGATTTTAGCTGCGTGTGCTGGTATTTTCTTTGTTGCTAAACGCTTTCAGGAGCACCGCCTATGATCTTATGGATGAAAAGAAATCTGATGATAACAGGCGCGGCTTTAGCCGCTTTTTTTATGATTTTAGCAAGAGCTTTTACTCTTGGGAAAAAAGCAGAGCAACAAAAGCAAACAGAAAAAGCTTTAAAAGCAGCCACAACACGGCTGGAGGTGGAAAGTGAAGTTAATCAAAAAAGTGATGCTGATGTGCGCGCTGCTCTCTCTGACTGGTTGCGCGACAAATAAATATGTTTCTTCTTGTGTTGGCTGGTTGCCAATTTATTTAAGCCAGCAAGATCTGAACGCCATCAGTTTAAACTTAGCCAGAGAGATCTTAAAGCACAATAATCTAGCTGAACGCTTGTGTGGTTGGAAACATGGTTAGAAAAAAAAACACAAGACGATATAGAAATTACAGAAGCAGAAAAAGAAATCCTTCAAGAAATCATCATGACCTACAAAAGTGTAAAAGTGATGTCACGTTATACAAAATGGATTGTATTCATCCTCTTTTTGCTTATCCTTGATTTTGCTCGTCTTATGGATGTGATAGACAATGTCTGTGCACGTTTAAAACAGTGACTAACCAAAAACTGAAAGCTTTACCCTTCCCCGCTTTTAACACAAGGAATGAGAGATTATATCGTAATCTATCCGCTAATCGCTTAAGTGTTTCTTAGACACCTGACTTGATAATAGACATATTATCAAGCCTCTCCTGATATAAAAGACGCCCATTGTTCTAAGAGGACACGGCGCTGTTCTAAAAAATCCGTCAGCATGTAAGCCTTTGTCACTGACTTCTCAACTGAATACGCAAGAACAGATTCTGCAATTTCAAATGATGTTGACGTTATCTCTGCTATCCAGTCCCGCAGAATCGATCTGAAACCATGAAGTCTATAATCAAAACCTTTGTCTTTCATGAAGTTAGAAAGTGCTACATCAGATATAGGCTTTCCAGAACTCTCAGCAAATAAAAAAACATTTTTTTGCTTTTTCAATAACAGCAAGCGCTTCAGCTGTAAGCGGCACATGAAAGTCAGAAACCTTTCCAACAATTCTCTTCATATTTTCTTTTGGGATAATCCATATTGATCTATAAATCTCTTCTGACCGAATATGCCTGATTGGAATAGAACGCCCTCCCCCCGTCAAAATAAGAAGTGTTAAGGCTAGATTTGATACAAGCTCATCATTTTAAGATTGAAAAAACTTAGGCATTTTTTCCATGGCATTGCTGGATATTTTTGGTATTTTGAATAAACTTTTCTAATAAAGCTTTTGCTTTTAATTGCATATCCACATCTATACCAAGTGCCGCCGCATGTTTTATAGCTATATTCAAGTGGGATAGAGTTTTACTTGCTGTTTCGTTTTTTGTCTTCCAAATGGGAGAAATGCATCCTTTTATATCAATTTGCGTCAGTTCAGTAATTGGCGTATCATCAAATTTAGGAAAAACATGTTACTCAAGAGGTATTAGCCACCTTGCTGCTTTTCCTTCATTTTTCAATTCGTTTTTTTGCTTAAAACGCACTGGAGGCAATTTCTCGTAAAGAAATACCACCCCTGCCCGACGCAAATTTTCTTTTTGTTTTCGGCAAATTGGGTCAATTCCTTGATCCAAAAGATCACAACAAGCTGAAGTTTTGAACCATGCTTCTTTTAAAGGTATCTTGCTACAAGAGCCTAATCCCATTTCTCGTCGTCTTTTATTGAGGTAAAATCTAAAAAACTATCATCCTTGATCTGGTGTAGTTTTGATAAGCCATAAACCAGCTTTGTCAGCATATTTGCCTTTAGATAGATACAGATAAGACAGACAGTCTATCACGTGTTCTTGTTCTTCGAACCACCTTTTAAAAACCATCCTTTGAATCGCACTTAGAGCACTTTCATCTGGTACAAAGATTATATATAAAAGGCAATTTAATAAATAAAATAAAATAAAAACAATTAGTTATTAAATAGAACAAAGATAAACCGCGCTATCAGATGATATTGTAGAGAGTTCTAAGGGAAGAAAAAATTGGTGCACAAACGTGCACGCCGCCCGCATCGCTCTATGTGAATTTTCTTTATTTTCTCATTACTTAGATAGTAAAAACTCTCTTTAAATTTACTGTTTGTAACTCTATAACGATATTATAAAATGATAACTGTAATAATATGAAAGACGAATTAATCCTTCTTTGCTAACAAATATTTCAACCACACCTCGTGAACTAAAAATTTTTCATTCTTAACAATTAAGAATCTGAGTAACTCTTCCTTACCTCCTCATTCTCACTCAAAGTCAAAGCTCCCTTTTTTCACTATAAAATAGTATTTGCAATGCATAAAATTAAAAAATAAAGGCCCTATCAAAGAAATAGGACCTCTTAAATTTAAGCTCCTTTATCCTACAAAACTAGAATTTGTAAGCTATTCCTGCGCGAAAATCATTCGTCTTATACTTAACTTCAATCTCGTCTTTAAATTTCTTTTTACCAAAATCTGAGTAACGATATTCCGCACGCACAACAAAATGGTCTGTCATTGCAAAATCAACACCACCACCGAGAGTATAACCAATCATCGTTTTTGTTACATCCGATGTCCTATTAAATGGCTCACTTCCCGTAATTACTGTCGACAAAATATCTTGAAACTGTCCATAAGCAACACCACCAGCAATATAAGGCATCACACGCCCTGCAGAAAACCCAACACGCACCCGTGTAGCACCTGTCCATTTTTGTTTTAACGTATGATTAAAAGTTAAACTGTCTTTCTCTTCTTTAGCCTCTGCAGCAGAGCGAGAAAAGCCTCTACCCTGTCTCCTGACAAGTTTTGCCCTTTTTCGACTTTTTTTTTCTGCACTTGCATCAGTATCACTACCCGATTCTTTAGTACCCGATCCTTCAGTATCAGGACCATCAGTATCAGGACCACCAGCACTCGATTCATCAGCCTGAAATTTTGTTTTTGTATCCTTTTTTTCCGTTAAAACGATATCCGTATCAATCCCCATAATAAAATTATTACCGAGATCAAAATTAACACCCGCATAAAAACCACCTATAAACCCAGAAAGATCGGGCAGATACTGTTTCTCGATGGGGATCCATGGTTTACTTTTACTCTCCTCAGTATGAAGGAGAGGAATATCAACATGAGGCGTTATTGCAGAAATTTTACTTGAAAAGCCCCCAACTTGCCCCCCAAAATAAAAACCTGCCCAAGAAAAAGGTGAAGAAGCAACAACTTCTGAGGCAACATGTATCGGCTCTTCATGAGCCACCACATCTGCAGCCTGTACTATAGAAGGTGAAATTAACGAAAAAACAGATGCTGTTATAAATTTTGTATTCATAAAATTATACCCCATTGCTAAATTTAAATATAATCAAAAATCACATTTAGAAAAACAAAGTTTTATAAAATCTTATGCCGCAAAATCGCATGTACTCCTTTATAGTTACATTTAAATCTATCACTATACTAATATATCATTACATCAAAATTTAATATTATCAAATAAATTTTAAAATATTATAATAATCAATACTTTAAATAATAAATATTTAATAAAAAAACCTATTATATTTTTAAAAGGAAAAAATATAAAACATTTTGTACCAATAATACTGCAAAAAAATCACAAAATAGTACATTTTATGCATTTTTTATGAGAAAAAATTCTAAAAATGATGTAATAATTTTTAGAAAATTGATATTCATTAAAAATATTATAAATACCTCAATAATCTTACATCAAAAATGCATAACTGTAGATTCTACATAGTATAAAAATCACACCTATTTTATACTAAAATCATACCTTTTTTTACCATTTTCTAAAGGATAAGATTATTAATTACGCACAATATCATTATCCTTCTAAATCTTGTCCCCAAACAAAAATTCTCAATTATTTTATTTAAAAATTGCTCTTCCCCTATTGATTTCTATATTATCATCTGCCTTTATTGCAAAACGGTCTTTATTAGGAAAAGTTATAAAACATCCCTTCATACAAATTGTAATTGTTTGATGAGTATTTAAAGAAATTTTTGAAGGTATACTTCCTTCAACAACAATGAGAGATTGTATCTTTAAATCAGTATTCTTCACTGTTGCAGCAAAAGCTGTTATGGTAAAAATACTTAACAGAATAACTGTAATCAAAACATAAGTATATTTCAGCATTCTAAGATTCCTTCCTCAGCAAAACGCTTATATAGGCTAAATCGAAGAGCGTTGGTTATATGAGAAGGTGAAGTAATATTAGGCACATAAATAGCTAAATTAAAGGAAAAACTCTTACGATCAAATGCCGTAAAACTCACCTGTGGGATAGGATTTTTTAAAACGCCTTCTGTCGAAGAAGCAATCTCTAACAAAATTTCAACAACATGCTCTGGAGTAACCTTAGATGATACAATAACTGGTATATCAATTCGTCCTACTTTATTGCGTCGTGTCCAATTACTAACATTATTATTAATAAGGCTTGAATTGGGAATAATAATCGTCTTACGCTGAATAGTCTCAAGTTCCGTTGCACGCACACTAATACGCTTAACAATACCAGCTACTGATCCAGATTCTATATAGTCTCCTATTTTAAATGGTCTTCCAACTAAAATAATAAGTCCAGAGACAAAGTTTTGGACAATATTCTGTAAACCAAAACCTATACCCAGTGAAAGTCCTCCAGCAATAAGAGCGAAATTTCTAAGATCCAAACCTGCCATTGATAATCCCGTCAAAGCAGATACAACAATGCCTCCATAACTTATCACTGTTTTGATAGAATTACGTATACCAGAATCGAACTCTCCATGAACCAACACCACACTATCTAACCAACCAATAAATCGGCGAATAAGAAACCAGCAAACACAAAAAGAAATCATTCCTGTTACAAGAGAAATCAAAGAAAGAGTAATATTTCCAATCTGAAAACCGGTCACCGATTGCCACAAAACTGCTTTTAAATCAGAATAGGAAAATCCAAACTGTACAGCAATTGGTATTGCACAAAATATAACAACAAATAAATTGAGAAAAACGCTCACAAAAACTCCCAATTGATTCATCGTTTTTTCTTCTAAATGAAACCTCTGCATCAAAAGGTGACCAACCGTTGTTTTCATAAATTGGTCTTTAGTTCCAAGTGCTTGAGCGCTTTGTATTCCTAAATACATGAGAACTAAAAATGCTCCATCAATCATAATTTGCTGCATAATAAAACGCGCAAGACCAACATAACCTAAAAAATTCAACACAAAGAGCAGTAATCCCAAGCCAATAAGAGGAATGCGTATGTAAAATGGACAAAAGTATGGCTCTTTTTTTTCTCCTTGAAAACGCCTACGTCTAAACCGCAAAGGTACAAATGATATTATAAACAGCAATATTGCTACAAGAAAAACAGCAATAAAACTTTTAGCAATTGTCAAAGATAGAGGCGCTGAAATGATTTCATAAATACTATCAAGAACAGCGTCAAATGCCAAAACACCCCCTAAAGAAGTGAGTAAAATCACTAATTGATAAGCAGATGATGGTGCAATACTGAGAAGACGCACATGGGGCATATTCGATGATAAAAGAACAATCGCTAAGCGATTGATTAAAAATACTAAAATAATTTGACAACCTATCATATCAAAAACTGTTGTAAGCTTACCTAGATCTAAGTTAAAACTACGAAACAAAAACAACACAAGATAAACGCAAAGAATACATACAAGTGAAGGTAAGAGAACTGAAATAAAGGCAATCAATAAGCGTTGTAAATAAGATATTTTCTCATTAGACTTCGTAAAGTGGCAATACACATGAACAAGAACTTTTTGAGAAAAATACGAAAGACCCAAAGTAATAAAAAGTGGAATTAAAAAGCAAAGAAATAGTTGTAAAAACTTGAAATAAAATATAAAATTCCACCAAGAATCTAATAACAAAAGAAAATCTGATGAAGCCTCTTTTGTTTTTTGGGCGAGATTTTTAACCATCGGAATCGAAAACTCAAGCCTATACGTAAGCGTGCGTTTAAAAAGCTCCCGAGATTGAGAAATAGAAAGTTCAGCTATTCTATTTGCCGCTAAGAAAATTGCTTCAAAACGAAGCATGATACTGTTAATTTTAGCTTTTTGCTCTATCAAGTAAGAATATTCCTTCACTGAGCTTTTCAGTTTTTTCACGTCACGATGGAGCTCCGTTAATTGATCAAGAAGTGTATTAATCTCATTAAGAGGAGGACGCAAAACAAATGCTGCCTCAATAGCACGTTCACTGATATCTTGTGCACGTAACCACAATTCTTCTAAAGCACGCTCATCTTCTGGCTTTCTGTCAAAATCTCTTTTTAAAGTTTCAGTATTTTCTTCAAGAGTCTCAATAATCAACAGTTGTTGTTGAATAATTTCATCAACTGAATAAGAAGCTATCGTTTGTTCGACAATTGTACTTTGTGCCCCCCGATTCCCCCATGCACCAGAATTAAATACAAAGATAATCCCCAAAAGAAGGAAAAGTATGTGGATGTTTTTTCTACAAAATGAATACATATCTACCTTACAAGCACAAAAAGGATTTTATTCCTCTCTTTTAAATATGGTATAAAGCAGCTATTTTCAACTTTTATAGAATAATCTTATAAAAGCTTTCCCTTATCCTATAATACTGATAATAAGATAAAAGAATGATAAATAATATGAACTCAATAAGATTAACGAAGGCACTCTAGCATGTTTTTTTTGCACCTTTATTGCAAAAAAGAAGATTTTCTTCCTTTGACAACCTGGATTTTTCTATCCAGTTTAGGTGTATTCTTGACGAGTACCTTAGGAACGCGTGCTTACTTAATCAAACAATCACACACCAATAATATCATTAAAACGAATAGATTTGATTTACAAAATAAGTGTGATCAGTTGAATGCTACCACAACTGAAAACAAAAAACTTGTAACACCCCATGCAGAATCTATTTTTATGAGAACCGTTCAAAGAATCCTAACATTGGATTTCTTTTTAATAAAGGTTCCAGCTGTTGACACACGATTTCGTAACGTTAAAACGCAATATTTCTCAAATAAACGCGCTCCTCCCAATGAACATACTTAATTCTCTTCCTTGAATTATAAAAACGATCATCTTATTTTACTTGTGCTTTTAACTTTGAATAACTGTTAGATTGCCTATTAGCGGAATATATCATGCGTACACCTGGTTGGTTAACTACCCTTTATTGTTTTATTCTTTTAAGCAGCATTTATATTGCTTTACCCAATTTATTTTCACACGAACAAGTTAAAAACTCGAAATTCTTACCCGACACCCGTGTAGCACTTGGTCTTGACCTTCAAGGAGGCTCTTCTCTCCTGCTCGAGGTTGATAGCAAAACGTTAAAACGCGATCAGTTACATATAGTTTTAAGCAATGTGCGCAATGTATTGCGTGAAAAACAAATCCGCACCTCAAGCGTGCGTATCGTTGAAGATAGCGTTATTGCCCTTATTTCTGACCCATCGCAAACTGAAAAAGCACTCTCTGCTTTGAAAACATTAATAACCCCCATACACAGTAGCTTTGGCACAACAGAACATAACATCACGATCAGTGCTCAAAATGAAACTCTCCGCGTCACATTAACGGAAGCTGGTATAAAAGACCGTGTAAGCAATGCTATTGAACAAAGCTTAGAAATCATCCGTCGTCGTATAGATCAAGTTGGTGTTTCAGAACCAGCCATCCAAAAGGTTGGAAATGATCGTATTATGGTCCAATTGCCTGGCCTACAAGATCCAAAACAACTGCGTGATCTTTTAGGAACAACCGCTAAGATGAGTTTTCATCTTGTTCCTTCTAATGTGGATCCCAATAATCCCCCTATAGGTGTTTCTATTCTCCCTGGATACACTGATGCAACACAACATTATGCAATTTATGATCAAATTGCTTTAGATGGAAATGTCCTGAAAGATGCCCGTGCAGGTTTTGACCCCCAAATACCAGGACGTTCCATTATTTCATTTACTCTAGATTCCGCTGGCGCAAAAATATTTGCCGATATAACACGACAAAATATTAACCGTCCTTTTGCCATTGTTCTGGATAATAAGGTTTTAACCGCTCCGACCATCAATAGTGTCATTCCCAATGGACAAGGTCAAATTACAGGAAACTTTGACCCCAAAGAAGCCTCAACTCTGGCTGCTCTGCTTCGTGCTGGTTCCCTCCCCGCACCACTCACGGTCATTGAAGAGAGAACCGTAGGTCCAAATCTTGGTGCTGATGCCATCCAAATGGGACTTTACACCGGCATAATTGGCTTTATTCTTGTTGCAATTTTTATTTTTCTTCTCTACCGTGTTTGGGGATTAATTGCCAATATAGCACTAGCTCTGCACACGATTTTAACATTTGCTGCACTGAGTCTTTTGGGAGCTACGCTTACGCTGCCTGGTATTGCTGGTATTATTTTAGGCATCGGTATTGCCGTTGATGCTAATATCCTTATCAATGAACGTATCCGTGAAGAAAGTCGAAAAGGTGTAGGTGCTTTTGCAGCCCTAGATCGTGGATTTAAACACGCTTTTGCAACCATTGTTGATGCAAATGTTACGGCAATTATAGCGACTGTCTTACTATTTTGGTTCGGCACCGGTCCCGTTCGTGGTTTTGCCGTAACAATGTTGCTTGGTATTATCATCTCCATGTTTACAAATATCACCATTGTACGCATCATCATGATTTGGATCGTTCGTAAATGGAAAATTAAAAAGTTGCATATTCACTCTGCTTTCAACATCATGCCACAAAACACAACTTTCCACTTTATGAAAGCACGCTTCATTGGTATTGGCGTCTCAATTGTTTTATCAATGGCTTCAGTTTTTCTCTTTTTTAAGCCTGGATTGAATTTTGGTATTGATTTCATTGGCGGAAGCCAAATGAGTATTACCACGAAAGCACCAGCAGATCTAGCAACTCTGCGTTCCAAGCTTTCTACTCTTAATGTTGGTGAAGTTTCCTTGCAAAATATTGATAACGAAAACACCGTATTAATTCGCATGCAGAAACAAAGCGGTAGCGAAGCACAACAAACCATCGCCATTGATAAGGTTAAAACAGCTGTACAAAATATCTATCCCGATACCACATTCGATCAAATAGAAGTTGTTGGTCCCAAAATTTCAGGCGAGCTTGCCACAGCTGCTTTTACTGCTGTTATTCTTGCGGCTATTGCCATGTCTCTCTATATATGGTTACGCTTCGAGTGGTTCTTTGCCGTTGGAGCAATTATCACTCTCATTCTAGACACCACAAAAATGATTGGCTTTTTTGCTTTATTTCAATTTGATTTTAATTTAACGGCTATCGCTGCGCTCTTAACAATTGTTGGATATTCTATAAATGATAAAGTTGTCGTCTATGATAGGATGCGCGAAAATATGCGTCTTTATAAAAAAATGCCGTTGCGTGAGCTGATTGATCTGTCAATTAATCAGGTTCTTGTACGTTGTTTTTTTACATCAGCTACAACAATTCTTGCGATGCTCCCCATGGCGATATGGGGTGGAAGTGCTGTTCATAATTTTGCATTACCCATGGTCTTTGGGATTATTATTGCAACATCATCCTCTATCTTTATTGCTGCTCCTATTTTACTCCTGCTAGGAAATTGGTGGCGTGAGCGAAATAATCGTGCAAATATCAAAGTGAAATAAAAATGCCCTTTAATGCGTATGGTACATCTCGCCTCTCTTCTCATAGAAATATAGTCGTTTTCATTCATCCGCTTTTTGATCAAGAATAGTAAATAATCCATGCTCCACGACACACCACTTATCACAACTATTGTTGCAGGCTTATGTTTAGCATTTCTCTTGGGAATGATTGCTAGCCGTTTACGTATTTCACCACTTGTAGGCTATTTGTTAGCTGGTGTTATTGTGGGACCCAATACAGGCGGATTTAAAATAGATTCCGTCATCATTAATCAACTTGCTGAAATTGGTATTATTTTGCTGATGTTTGGTGTTGGGCTCCACTTTTCATTAAAAGACCTTTTATCTGTCAAAGCTATTGCTGTCCCTGCTGCTATTGCACAAATGGCATTTTCTACTTTTCTAGGTTTGTGCCTTGGTCTGATTATGGGATGGGGCTTCAGTGGTAGTTTGATCTTCGGTCTTGCTTTATCCATAGCAAGTACTGTTATCCTGCTACGTGCTTTGCAAGAGCGTCATCTTATTGAAACAGAAAAAGGACGCATTGCCGTTGGATGGTTGATTATTGAGGATTTAGCAATGGTCCTTATACTTGTCCTCATCCCTTCCTTGGCAAGTGCTCTCAGCAATACCAAAAAAGAAGCGTTGGATCCTCTTGTTCAATGGTTGGATTTAAGTATTTGGGGTATTTTTGGTCTCACCATCCTGAAAGTAATTGTATTTATTGCACTTATGCTCGTCATTGGGCGACGCGTTATCCCATGGCTTTTAAAAATGAGCGCACAATCGGGATCACGTGAATTATTTCGTCTTAGCGTCTTTGCTATTGCATTAGGAGTAGCTTTCGGAGCCGCTCATTTATTTGGTGTTTCCCTTTCTCTTGGTGCTTTTTTTGCTGGTATGGTCATGAGCGAATCAGAATTAAGCCACCGTGCCGCGGAAGAATCTTTACCACTGCGCGATGCTTTTTCTGTTCTCTTTTTTGTTTCTGTAGGCATGTTATTTGACCCCGAGAAACTCTTAACTCATTTTTTCCCTCTCTTAGCAACCTTATTCATTATCGTAATCGGAAAATCTGCTGTTGCCTTTTTCATCGTTAAGGCTTTTCGCTATTCTAATGCAACAGCTTTGACTATTTCTGCAAGCCTTGCCCAAATCGGAGAATTTTCCTTTATCCTCGCTGGTTTAAGTTTAAGCTTAGGACTTTTAAACAATGACGCTCATGATTTAATTCTTGGAGGAGCAATTTTTTCTATTTTGCTTAATCCTCTTGTTTTCATTGCCTGTAATAAAATTAAAAAACGTCTAGAAAAAAATTCTGCATCTTCACAAAATACCCAAACAATTATTGATATTGATCCACAAGATCCTGACCAAGATTTTTTACCGATGACCTTAAAAAATAACCATATCGTAATTATTGGCTATGGTCGTATCGGTAAGTGTGTTGCATTATCTTTAATAAATAGAGGTAAACCTATAGTGATCGTAGAAGAATCAAAACGCCTCTCTGATAAAGCGATTGCAGACGGCTTTGAGGCTATTTGCGGCAATATCATTCAACAAGAAATAATGAACGCAGCAAATATAAATAATGCACATAAAGTTGTTATTACAATGCGAAGTACCATTGAAGTAGGAGAATGTATCGTGAATATCCGTGATATGAAGAAAGATATCCAAATAATCACACATGCATTATCCGACACAGAAACAACATATCTCATTGATTTAGGTGCTGATGTTGTAGTAACAGATGATGAAGAAATTGCCAATGGCATTATAGAGTATATAACAGAACGAAGATCTGTAAGGAATATGCTCAATCATGAAAATTTACAGAAAACATAAAATGGATACAGAATCGTGAAAATAAAGCAATTTATATGGCCATTGATTGGTATCTTAGCAATGCTGGTATCTATTCGAATTCTTTACATGAAGCTCTCTGCCATTTCATTTGGGGATGTATTGGAGCGCTTGAGCAATTTAAATGCACAGCACTGGTTATTAGCCTGTTTATGTTCTCTCCTAGCTTATGCTGCTCTTGCTGGATATGATCGAATTGCCTTGCAACATCTAGGCCATAAAATTTCTTGGATTTTTATCGCTATATGTTCATTTACAACCTATGCTCTTTCACACAATATCGGTGCTTCAGTTTTTTCTGGTGCCGTTGTACGCTATCGCGCCTATAAAATGAAAGGGTTAAACGGAACAGAAATCGCAATATTAGTAGGTTTTTGCTCTTTTACTTTTGTAATCGGTACAATCTTACTTTTGGGAATCGTTTTGGTGCTGCAACCCGAAATTATCACCCTCATTCATAAAGAACTTCCTGAATGGCTAGGAACAGCAGCTGGAGCAATTTTACTCAGCTGTATAGCACTTTATACGTTTGGCAGCTGGCTTCAGTTAAAACCCTTACGCTTGGGTAAGAAAATTCAACTTTCCTATCCACGGCTGAAAATTGTTATTCAACAGCTTCTCATTAGCCCTCTAGAACTTTTAGGAGCAGCAGGAATTATATATGCTGTTCTCCCACACAACGCAGATATTCATTTTATCTCTGTTCTTGGTGTTTTCCTAGCATCTTTTACGATAACTCTTCTCTCTAATGCTCCAGCAGGAGGAGTAGGAGTTCTTGAAGCTCTCTTCATCACAGGCATGCCCAATATAAATCCAACCGATGTTATTGCAGCACTTATTGTCTTTAGAATGTTTTATTTGATTATACCGCTCATCATTTCATTATTTGTGGTCGCCATTTTTGAAGCGCAACAATATTGGAAAAGAGCCCCCAAAACACCACCTGAATAAATAAAAGGTTATCAATTACTTCTTTTTGTGTGCCTATATAAGAACAGGACACCATCGTGTTACCAATTTACATATTTTTTTAAGAAAACTCTCTCAGTGCTCTTCCCCATTACACAACAATACCCGTGAATGGTATAATAATAAAGTCATTGTTGCAACATCATCTTTAACTTAATAAAAGAGTAAGCCTGCACCATTATACTATTTTCCCAATGTTGTGATAATTTTTGGCGCCTAAGAACGTTAATAAGAATCATTTTTATGCTTTTCTTCAATAGTCTTTATCCGCACGTTAATCCCATTTATAATGCAAAAATAATAATTTTAATTGATTCATTATAAGAGGGATTGAAACAAAAGAAGTTTATGATAGTAAAGTTTAAAAAAAGAATAATTAATCATTATAAATCAATATATTATAATGATTCTGAGCGGCTTTCTTAATATTTATATTTTTAGAGGTTAAGCTAACGGAAAGACAGCATAGCATAACTTCATAGTTTAATATTTTTAAACTTGAAGCCTCATTAAAGCCTATTGTCTTTCGTTTAACAGGTACTAGTTTTAAACAATTAAACTGATCTAATTTTATTCCTGTTATGTCCGCTAAATACTTTATTTTATCTTGATTTACCCTCTTGGAATACTGATGATTATTACAGAAGTTTTTTGTTTAAGCGGGAGAGTTATCAAAAAATATCCACGCTGCTAATACAACTAAAGTGCAAAGTTTCTTCTGTCTTTAAACAATATGCTAAAAATCCAAAAAAAATTTAATCAATTTATATTAAAAGAAGTGAAAACTGTTGATTTTTATACCCCTTTAAATAAGATGATTGTCGGTAAGAAGCTTCTCCTTACCAATTGCGACTTTAAAAAAAGAAACAATACGCATTAAAAGATCTTTAAATGTCCTTTGGAAGTTTTTTGAGTCCCCTAAAAAGTACAAAAACCGATGACTAAGCTATATCAACAATCTTCACTTTTAAACAAACAGATATGGGGAAATCCTACTGCCCAATTTTATTTAGAAACTCGTATCTTAAAAAAATTTACGCAATCAATGAGTTATTTACGGTATAAAATAGAATGGTGGGTGATGAGGGGATCGAACCCACGACCCGCTGATTAAGAGTCAGCTGCTCTACCGACTGAGCTAATCACCCATAAGCTTCTCAAAAGACGAGAATGAGCGTTTCTATAACGCTCCTAAGGATGGATGTCCAGATATTTTGTTGTTTGTTATATAAACTCATTGTCTGTAAGGTTAAAAATATGATATTCACCACTTGATCTTATATAAAAATAAACCCATTATAAGAAGCTTTATAAATAAATGTTCTGATTGTTACACAGGACCTATAGTTAGAGGATTATCGAGCATAATGCCCGAGCAAAATTTAGAGGGACCTTCTTGTGGTTGTAAGCGGAATGGGGCATCATTTTGTTTTATCAGCAATCACATGCATTCAAGCAATATTGTGTTGTTTTTTTCTTTGAATATAAGTTTTCTTACATACAATGTTCATGATCCAATATACGAATAAAAGCCTATGAATTTTTTTTGTCAATCGCGCGCTTTTAAGCTTATAAAAGGTAAGGAATGATGGAATGGATCACTGATCCCCATGCGTGGTTTGGTTTGATCACGCTGGTTTTTCTCGAAATTGTTTTAGGAATAGATAACCTTATCTTTATTGCAATTTTAGCTGAAAAATTGCCACTGCATTTGCGTGACCGCGCACGCTTTATAGGTCTTACTTTAGCATTAATTATGCGGCTTTTCCTTCTTACAGTTATTGGATGGGTTATGAGACTCGATAGGGTCATTCTTTCACTTTCATCTTTTGTATTTAGTTGGCATAGCTTTATTTTAATCGGTGGTGGAGCCTTTTTGCTAGCAAAGGGAACGCTAGAATTACATGAAAGGTTAGAAGGGGTATCACATGAAAGAAAAACAGGCCTTGGTTATGCTGTTTTTTGGCAAGTAATCGTCCAAGTCGTGGTGCTGGATGCCGTTTTTTCACTAGACAGTATTATTACCGCAACAGGTATGATTGCAAAAGAGCAGGCAGCAGTTATGTATATCGCAGTCATAGCTGCTATGGGAGTAATGATGTGCGGATCTGGTGCTCTTATGCGTTTTATTAATCGTCATCCCACTATTGTAATCCTTTGTCTTGGTTTTTTGATGATGATTGGTTTTACTCTCATTGTTGAAGGGTTTGGTTTTCATATTCCAAAAGGGTATTTGTATGCTGCTATTGGTTTTTCTGTTCTTATCGAAGTTTTTAATCAAATTGGACGTCGTAACCGTGAAAAAATGATTAAAACGAATGATCTACGCAGTAGAACAGCTGATGCTGTTTTGAGGCTCTTAGGAGGAGGAAGCAAAGATAGTCACCTTGCTGAGACTGTAGATGTTATTGCTGAACAGGCCGCAGCATCTGAGTTGTTTAGACCAGAAGAAAAGGAGATGATTCGTGGTGTTCTCGATTTAGCTGATCGCCCTGTTCGCTCTATCATGTCGCCGCGTAATGAGATTGAGTGGTTAGATTTAAATGCTGATGAAAATGAAATGCGTGAAGAATTACAAAAGGTTAAACATAGCCGCTTAATTCTTGCGCGTGAAAAAGTGGATGAATTTGTTGGCGTTGCGTTGACAAAAGATCTTCTTTTGAATTTGGCTGAGGGGAAAAAGATTAATTGGAAAAAATCTATGCGAGAACCCCTCGTTGTTCATGAAAACACAAGTGTTTTACGATTGATGGAGCAATTACGTCATTCTTCGATTCAGCTTGCAATTATTGTTGATGAGCATGGATCTTTTGAAGGAATTGCAACACCAACCGATATTCTTGAAGCTATTGCAGGAGACTTTCCTGATGACGATGAAGAACTCATGATCGCAGAACAACTTGAAAATGGCAGTCTTCTTGTTGAGGGATATGCTGATATCCGCCGTTTAAGTGGTTATCTTGGGCGTAACCTTGTGGATGAAGCAGATCGTTATACGACTCTGGCAGGCTTTATGCTTTGGCAGTTTGGTCATTTACCAAATGAGGGAGAAAGCTTTGAAACTGATGGTTTACACTTTAAAGTGATTGAAATGGAACGCCGAAACATATCTAAAATCCTTATTTCTCCACTTGTAGCACCAGAAAAAAGCTAATTCTTTTTATAAGCAAAACGAATAAAAAGATTTTTTTATGATTTAAAATTGAAAAAAATAAGAAGTTGATGACTTAATTGCATTTCATTATTTTTATATTTTTTAAAAGCGTAAAATAATGACATACAAAAGTTATGTTATCAATGAACTTTCCATTACAAAAAATTTTCATTGATGATTGACAAAAAGCTGGAAGAGAGAAAATGATGCAAAATTATTTGTCAATAGTCATTAATCTCAAAAATAATGAATATATACAACATATTTATTTATAATAATTATTTATTACAATATTACCTTTATATCAAGAAAGCCTCTTTCAAACATCAGATTTCCGCCAATGGATAAAACTCCACCATTGTTGAGTTCACTCAACTGATGATGGCAGCTTTAAACCAGACTCTGGCTCCTATAATCTTTTTAGATCTTCTTGATATTTCTTAAGGAGCTATTCCTTATCTTTTGTTTCGATAAATTTAGCTATTTTTTTCCTTCCAAGAATGAGACTCAACCTCTCTGGAAAGGCCCTTATTAAGAACTTTGTTTTTCTTCTAGATAGCTCATATTGTTGCTACTTTTTAATTAAAGCGTAGCTGAGTTGCTTAGATTTGACTACTTCTTTGACTAAAGCCAATGCACGTTCAAAATGAATCTGTTGGGTATTTTCATCAAAGCCTAAATGATCCTCTGCACTGAAACTTTGATAATAAGATTGTAAGGTTACAACATCACCCAATAAAGACAGTGCACCAATATGAAGTAAGCTATAATCTGCATCATATACCTTGATAACCTTCATGTGCCTCCAACTTCACTCTATCGCCAAGGTGGTGCTCCATATCTGGAATAAAAGCATTTATGAAGATCAATTTTTTCTATCGCCTATTTCAAGACATAATCAAGCTTAATTCCAACCAATCTGCATATATTTCTTCTTCACAAACTCTCCACCCCTTTTTATCAAAATCAAGCTGTAGATCTTGTAAGTGCTGAGAATTGATAGGGATCAATTACCACGCAGGCAGCAGCTAAAATACCAGTCGTAATCGAAACTCCAAAATCAAATTGCGGATAACCTTTGATAATTGCGTCATTATAAAGAATTTGTACTTCACAATCTGGTAGTTGGTAACGTGCTGAATAATTATCTACCTCTTTATTTTTTCAACAGACCAATCAAGATTTTTGAAGAGCACTGTTGTACTCTCCATGATGAAAAAATTCTTTGCTCTACCTCAAAAGAGGTTGTATCCATATCAAAAGTCAAAAGCGAAGCAGATTTTTGCAAACAAAAGTGATAACGCCGTGTAAGAGAAGAATCTTATCAATAAGGTCTTTGGTGATTTCTTTTGCAACGTCTAAACGAGATGGAATCTTATTCATAAAAAAACACAACAAAGTCAATAGGTTTTGTGCAATTATTTTATATAAATCCCATTTAAAATCTACACTTTTATACGTGATTTAATTGACCATTTTTTATAAACAATTACCATGTATGAATAGACCACAAAAAGCAAATCATGATGCAAATGTTATAACGCATGTAAACATTCAAATGAAGTGAAAAGCAGCTATCATTCATAACAGTTCATAAATTTTATGATACGTTTTTATCACACACAAATCGTATTGTTAAAAACGTAATCGTTTGAAATTATCGATAAACATAAATTGCATGCGTTTAAAGAATGGTATGGGGTTTACTCTTTTTTTGAGCTAAACCTTAAAAAAATAATCATTTGAAACTATCATAAGATAGGTTTTAATTCATTAAGGGCACATAAAAGGATTTAAAGACAAGTCAATTTTAAAGCACCACTTACTAAAAAGTTAGTAAATGATAGGCAGACATTATGTAGATACTATCATCACAACAAGTCTTGCATTGCCATATACATTACCTCTAATCACGATATAATCAGGAGATCTTGGCATTGCCATAAACAGAGCCGTAGACCTTAGTATGACACCCCACACTAGCATTGCCATAAACCTTGCCTAAACAACCGCATGATCATAAACCGCGGCATTGCTATAAATACGTACAATACCGGATAATTTTTCATTCCCATAAACCCACGCATAATGATAAACTCAACCGTTATAAAAAAGATGAGCATTGTCATAAACATGAGCACCAAAATACACATAGGTTTTATCACATATAAGGGTATTGCCATAGACATAGCCCCCAATGGCAGTATTGCCATAGCCCCTTGTATTTTCATAAACACGACCAGATTTTACAACACAGGCATTATCAGCAACCCAGCAATTGCCATCATGATAGAGATTGCTTTCAATTTCAATAAAAGCATCTAGACCGCCTTTCTTACATCACCAAAATCTTTTAAAGCACGAATGCGATATAATGCCAGTCACGAAATCCATTTGATTGATCTATTCATATTTTGGATGGTTTTTTCTGATTAACAGGAGCGGTTTCATTTGCAATGAAAGAAAT
The DNA here is from genome assembly GCF_042195375.1 of Bartonella sp. CL100XZDX. Taxonomy (NCBI): domain Bacteria; kingdom Pseudomonadati; phylum Pseudomonadota; class Alphaproteobacteria; order Hyphomicrobiales; family Bartonellaceae; genus Bartonella; species Bartonella sp. CL100XZDX. Next base: position 22,890 of record NZ_JBHIOH010000004.1, read on the forward strand.
AACGGAGGTGTTTTTTGATATAGTTGTTATAATTAAACCTATATGTTTTTAAAAATTTTGAACAGACATTAAGCTAACTCCAAACCAAATGTTTGTTGAATCAAGTGCTCTGTTCAAACTAATAATAACATATTCATTACCTAGTAGTAGAATATCAACTCCTACACCTGCATAAAGCGAAGCAATAATCCGCCCATATGGCTATGCTGTATGACTATAATAGAACCAAAAATCATCATTGCTGCACTCGCAACACCAGCAGCAAAACGGATCAAAAGAACTAAGTATTAACGCCATGGAAATAATTAAGTGCACTCATTACTATAACTGTATAAGATAGCATACGAGGAGCAAGGAATATATTCCAAATTCTGCCAAACGTAAAGAACATACTCCCAACTAAATAACCATCATAATTAGCGCTTAGTATATAAGAACGTTGATTAAAGGTAAACAATCCCTCATCCAACATAACTGGCAATATCGGTGTATAGAGAAATCACCAGATACCCATATCAAAACCATACCGAATACAGCATTTTGAAACAATTCAAATCTTGAAGGTTGTTTTTTCTCCTTATTGTTCCTTTAACTGGTGATATTCCTCATCTGCGTTCCATCTCACCATAACAGCCTTTAGCTCCAAAAATAGAATAAAAGAAAATTTAGCTATCTATTTTAATGCTCAAAACAATATATTTAGCGATCTACTATCAACATCGCCAGAGCAGTTGTACAATAACATATTGAATTAATATGTATTTTTATGTTATAAATGTTTATAGTTAAATTGAAAGCATATTTAGATAATCTTGTTTTTTATCTCGATATTCAAAATGACTAACCGAAGAATTATATACGCAGCCGTAAATTTTGCTTCTCTTAAAATCATTTGCTTATTCGCTAAAAAACTTAATAAACAACTCAAATAACCATTTTCATAAAAGAGGAAATTGGCTTCTTTTTAGGTAATATTGTTATTTAGGATAATATGAAGTTGAAAAATTTGGTGCACCCGACAGAATTCGAATCTGTGACCTCTGCCTTCGGAGGGCAGCGCTCTATCCAGCTGAGCTACGGGTGCTTCACACTGATTATTAAAATCAGTTATGGTCTTTTAACTAATCATACTCTTAGCTTCAATGCTAAATTATCATTCTAATAAAAAAATTACTTGTTTGTGATTTATCTAACGACGCACTCCTTTTACTTTTTAATGATACTTTACCTTGAAATAACTTCTCTTTATTCAATGCTCTTTTTATTATAAAAAGAGCTTTTATTACAACTTCAAAACTCTCATAAATAAGTTACAACATAAATTATAAGTATCAGGACAATTTTTAAATGGCTACATTACCAAGTCGCTTTCATTTTATTTCCGCAGAAACTGAGGAGGCTATCAAAGCTACCCATAAATTAATTTCCGTTTATGGTCATTCTTCTCTGGAAGAAACTGATATTGTTGTTGCAATCGGTGGTGATGGGACAATGTTACAAACCGTACGAGACGTCATGAACACAGGCAAACCTATTTATGGCATGAATCAAGGTTCTGTAGGATTTCTTATGAATGAATTTCATGAAAAAAAATTGCCCAATCGTATTGCTGCCGCACATAAAAAAGAAATCCATCCCCTGCGCATGATTGCAAAATCTGAATGTCAAGATTCTATCGAGGCGCTTGCAATTAATGAAGTATCCCTCTTTCGGCAATCTTATCAAGCCGCAAAAATTCGCATCACCATTGATAACAACGTACGCATGGAACAATTAAGTTGTGATGGTGTCCTCGTCGCTACACCAGCTGGATCAACCGCCTATAATTTATCAGCACAAGGACCTATCTTACCTCTTATGGCTCCCCTTATGGCCCTCACTCCTGTTAGCCCTTTTCGCCCTCGGCGTTGGCATGGAGCTTTGCTTCCCAATACAGTAACAGTGCGCTTTGATATGCTTGAACCTGACAAACGCCCTGTAAATGCTGCTGCAGATAATATTGAAGTTAAATCTGTCCATTCAGTTACTATTTCAATGGCAACAGAAGTAACAGCTTCAATCCTTTTTGACTCAAATCATTCATGGGATGAGCGCATTTTATCAGAACAATTTCGCTATTAATGATTGTATTATGCGTTTTATGTGTATATGATTGTTATAGTTAATTTTTTGTAAAAACATCTTAACACTTTTAAAGAGTGTAGAATATTGGTTATAATTATCATTTAGATAACGCAGTTAAAATCACAGAGCAGTTGATAAAAAAATGATACCATCTTTAAACAGTTTTGATGATTTAGGTCTTTCCGCAAAGGTTATTAATGCGGTGAAATCAGCGGGGTATACAGCTCCAACACCTATTCAAAGCGAAACAATTCCGCATGTCCTTCAAAGAAAAGACGTTTTAGGAATCGCCCAAACGGGAACAGGTAAAACTGCCTCTTTCGTATTGCCTATGCTCACTCTCCTTGAAAAAGGTCGTGCAAGAGCACGAATGCCCCGTACGCTCATCTTAGAACCAACAAGAGAAATTGCAGCTCAAGTTGAAGAAAATTTTGATAAATACGGAATAAATCATCGTTTAAATGTTGCTCTTTTGATTGGTGGAGTTTCTTTTGAACTCCAAGATCGCAAACTTGAACGGGGAGCTGATGTTCTTATAGCAACACCAGGGCGCCTTCTTGATCATTGCGAGCGCGGTAAACTGCTCCTGATGGGCGTTGAAATCCTTGTGATTGATGAAGCTGATCGCATGTTGGATATGGGCTTTATTCCTGATATTGAACGCATCTGTAAGCTAACTCCTTTTACGCGTCAAACTTTGTTCTTTTCTGCAACAATGGCGCCAGAAATTACAAAACTAACGAAACAATTTTTACATTCTCCTGTATCTGTTGAAGTTACAAAAGCATCCTCAACTGCAACCACAATTACACAGCGGCTTGTCAAATCTGGAAATAAATCATGGGATAAAAGAGCGGTTTTACGAGAGCTTATCCAAAATGAAGGTGCAGAGCTTCAAAATGCAATCATTTTCTGTAATCGAAAGAGAGATATCTCTGAACTTTTTAGATCGCTCATCAAACATAACTTTAATGTAGGGGCACTTCATGGAGATATGGACCAATATTCGCGCATGAACACCCTAGCTGATTTTAAAAATAATAAACTTACACTTCTTGTTGCTTCTGATGTTGCTGCCCGTGGACTCGATATTCCAGCTGTAAGTCATGTATTTAACTATGATGTTCCTACACATGCTGAAGACTATATCCATCGAATTGGTCGTACAGGGCGTGCAAATCGCAGCGGAAAAGCTTTTACAATTGTCACAAAAGCTGATCAAAAATATATCAATGCCATCGAAGAAATGAGTAATGAAAAAATTGAATGGCTCAATGGAGATCTCTCAACTTTAATAGCTGATGATCAAACAGAAGATATTGTTGTAAAGAAAAAATCTTCAAAACCATCAAAGAAAACTGCTCCAAAAGAGCCTGTTGTTCACACTAAAAAATCTGTAGAAGAGAATAAAACAGAATATATCAAAAATGCAAATAATAAGGAGAAGCCATCTGAGCAACAACACTCACGAAAAAATAAGAATTACACACCCATTGGATTTGGTGATGATATTCCTGCTTTCATGCTTATAAAAACGTGTAAATAAACCCGTTCTTTACTCTCTTTAAGAGTGAAATGAACGAAATACTTTAAAAAAATCCGCTCTTATTTCCTAGAGAGCCTTTCCGTTACCTTTTTACGCCCTAAAAGCTGCAAAATTTTTCCCATTTCAGGTCCATGATCCATGCCCGTAAGTGCCTGACGTAATGGCATAAATAAAGCTTTTCCTTTTCGACCTGTTTTTTCTTTTAATGCTGTTGTCCAAATTTTCCAACTTTCCTCATTCAAAGCACCTTCAGGTAAGAAATCGAGTGATTGGTGCACAAAAGCACGATCCTCTAGTGCTACTGTATCAAAATTCTGTTCATCATGAATGATTTTCCACCAAAAAACAGCATCATTGACTTTATTAATATTGCTTCTTATCGCGTTCCAGAAATATTCCGCCTTATCTCCCTCAATAGAAAGTTTTTTAAGGCGCATTTTTACTTCCTCATAGGTTAACTCATGGACAAGATGACTATTCAAAGCAAGAAGATCAGCAATATCAAATTTTGCAACGGATCTTGACGTATCTTGGAGATTAAAATGCTCTAAAAGCGCAGCTTGATTGGGATAGGGATGCACATTTTGCGATGTCCCAATCAAAACGGCAAGGCATTGAACAGCTATAGATTCAAATCCTTCTTCCCGTAGAGAACGAATAGAAAGATCATTATTACGTTTTGAAAATCCTTTTCCTAAAACTGTCGCCAATAAATTGGTATGAGCAAAAACCGGTAATTCTGCATTAAGAGCTTTAAAAAGAGCAATTTGAGCGCCTGTATTTGTAATATGATCATCCCCACGAATAATATGCGTAATAGCCATATCTACATCATCAACAATAGACGGCAATGTATAAAGATAGGTTCCATCTTCACGAATAAGAACAGGATCTGAAAGAGAAGCTAAATCAATCGTCTGCTTTCCCTTTATTGCATCATTCCAGCAAACTTCTGTTCGCTTTGTGTGTAAAGGATCACTTTCAAAATTAGGAAGAAGAAAACGCCAATGGGGTTTACGACCTTTTGATTCAAAGTTTTTTCTCTCTTCTGTTGTCAACTTCAATGCTGCACGGTCATAAACAGGAGGCAATTTGCGTGAAAGCTGGATTTTACGACGCCGCTCTAATTCCTCTGTTGTCTCATAACAAGGATAAAGAAGACCACGTTGTTTGAGAATTTCTACCACTTCATCATATCGATTAAATCGCTTGGATTGGTAATAAATTGCATCTGGTTGAATACCAAGCCATTCAAGGTCAACAGCAATAGCATCGATATATTCTTGTTTAGAACGTTCAATATCTGTATCATCATAGCGTAAAATAAATTCTCCCTTATACGCTTGCGCATAAAGCCAGTTGAAAAGCGCAATACGGATATTGCCAATATGAATATAACCTGTTGGAGAGGGAGCAAAACGAACTTTAACCATAAAATAATACTCAATTTTTATCGCGAAAATGATTGACTATGGGATAGCGACGATCGCGTCCGAAATTTTTGTAACTGATTTTTACACCAGGCGCAGATTGACGCCTTTTATATTCGGCACCATAAAGAAGCTGTTCAACTTTCGCAACAGTTTCTCGTGAGTGTCCACGTTTAACAATATCACAAATACTCATGTCATTTTCTACAAGAGATTGTAAGATATCATCTAGAATAGGATAAGGCGGAAGAGAATCTTCATCTTTTTGATTTTCTCGCAGCTCTGCAGAAGGCGCTTTTTCTATAATATTGGATGGAATGACAATCCCTTCTGGTCCTCTTAAATTGTGCAAGTGATTTTTATTGCGCCACTCAGCTAATGCATAAACCTGCATTTTATAAATATCTTTAAGAGGATTAAACCCGCCATTCATATCACCATACAGTGTCGCATATCCCACAGCCATTTCTGACTTATTGCCTGTCGTTACCACCATTGAACCGAATTTATTTGAAAGCGCCATTAAAACTGTACCGCGTATACGACTTTGAAGATTTTCTTCTGTTATATCAGGGGGTAACCCTAAAAAAAGAGGTGCCATTGTCTTTAAAAAAGCCTCAACAGGTTGTGCAATCGGTATGATTTCATAACGACATCCCAAAAGATCAGCACATTCTTTGGCATCTTTTAATGATTCTTGCGAAGTATAATGATAGGGCATCATAATGGTGCGAACCCTCTCAGCACCAAGAGCATCCACCGCCATTGCCGTACACAGGGCTGAATCAATTCCTCCTGAAAGACCAAGAATAACATCCTTAAAGCCGTTTTTATTAACGTAATCTTTCAACCCCAAAACACAAGCTTGATAATCAGCCGCTAATCCATTGAGAAGACTTTCATTAGGACCTGAAATACAGTGCCATCCCGTCGTTGTTTTTTGCCAATGGCTTAAAGCAATATGGCTATCAAAGTGTTTCATTTGAAATATCTTTTTGCCTTGTCCATTCAAGGCAAAAGACCCACCATCAAAAACGAGCTCATCTTGACCACCAACTTGATTAGCGTAGATAATTGGCACTCCAGATTGTAGAGCTTGCGTATGGATAACATCTATACGTTTTAAAGTTTTATTACGATAGTAGGGAGATCCGTTAAGGACAAGAATAATTTCCGCTCCTTTATCTTTAAGCTCTGTACTAAGAGAGGAATCATTCCAAAGATCCTCACAAATGACTATTCCTAATTTGATTCCATGATAGACAATAGGCTGAGGACGTGGACCTGAAGAAAATAAACGCTTTTCATCAAATTCAGCATAATTAGGTAAATCAAACTTCAAACTTTCGGCAATGACTCTCCCTTCATCAAGAACCATGACAGCGTTGTAAATATTACCATTGTGCCTTAATGGAAGACCAATGACAATTCCTGGTCCGCCTACGGTTATCTTTGCTAATTTCTCAACAGTCTCTTCACATGTTTTTGTAAAAGCAGGTTTTAGAACAAGATCTTCCGGCGGATAAGCGCTTATAAAAAGTTCCGTGAATAAAACAAGATCAGCCCCCTCTTCTTTGGCCTTTTGATGCGCCATGACAGCTAAAGAAAAATTCCCCTCAATATCACCGACAATAGGATTTAATTGGGCAATTGATACCCGAAAATCATTTTTCATAAGCCTTTGTATCATTTCATCAGTTTAGCAACCACAACTTTATTCTTCATCATCGGAAATATCACTTTTTTAAAAATTCTCTTCTGCCATAATGACCTAAAAAAATATTAAGTAAATTTTTGCCTACCCCTCAGCAGCAATTGCTAACGAGTCAGTCGCACGATTTTTTTTAAGGAGTTCAGCAACAAGAAAAGCCAATTCTAACGCTTGATCTGCATTTAGCCGAGGATCACATTGCGTATGATAACGATCAGATAGATCGTCCACAGAAATGGCATGCGCCCCTCCTGTACATTCAGTAACATCACGACCTGTCATCTCAATATGAATGCCCCCTGGATAAGTTCCTTCTCCACGATGCACTGCAAAAAAATTCTCTACTTCTTTTAAAACATAATCAAAGGGACGCGTCTTATAACCATTGGCAGTAATTGTATTGCCATGCATTGGATCACATGACCATATAACCGCACGCTTCTCGCGTTCAACGGCACGGATGAGTTTAGGCAGATAACGTTCAACTTTATCATAACCAAAGCGCGTAATGAGAGTAAGCCGCCCCAACTCGTTTTCAGGATTTAAAATATCAATTAATTTTAAAAGCTCATCAGACTCAATGGAAGGACCACATTTTAATCCTATAGGATTTTTAATGCCGCGACAATATTCAACGTGAGCATGGTCAATCTGACGCGTACGGTCACCAATCCATAACATATGACCAGATGTTGCATACCAATTTCCTGAAGTTGAATCAATCCGAGTCAAAGCCTCTTCATAACCAAGCAACAGTGCTTCATGACTGGTATAAAAAGATGTTTCACGCAATGAAGAATGTGTTTTGGATGTAATCCCTATAGAACGCATAAAATCAATTGCTTCAGAAATACGCTCTGCCAATAATTCATAACGTTCCCCCTGCGGACTGTTAGAAACAAAACTCAACATCCATGTGTGAACATTTTCTAAATTAGCATAGCCACCTTGTGAAAAAGCACGCAATAGATTAAGTGTTGCCGCTGATTGGCGATAAGCCATAGACATCCGTTGCGGATCTGGAATACGAGAACCGGCTTCAAATTCAATGCCATTAATAATATCCCCACGATAAGCAGGAAATTCAACTCCCTCTTTTCTTTCTATATCAGAAGAGCGAGGCTTTGCAAATTGACCAGCAATACGACCAATTTTAACAACCGGTTTAGAACTACCAAAGGTTAAAACAATCGCCATTTGCAAAAATACGCGAAAAAAATCACGGATATTATCAGCTTCATGTTCTGCAAAGCTTTCGGCACAATCACCACCTTGTAATAAAAAAGCTTGGCCTTTCGCTACGGCTGCTAATTCATTTTTTAAATCACGTGCTTCACCGGCAAAAACTAAAGGAGGATAGCTTCTCAGTTTTAGCTCAACATCTTCTAACATAGACTTATCCGGATAAGTCGGAACTTGTTTAATTGGCCTTGTTCTCCAAGTGTCAGGCGCCCATTCTTTTATCATTACACTCTCTCTAAAGATTAAGCTTACAGATTAGCATATCAAAAACTTTTTACCATAATATATGCTGTTTAACTTTCTATTTTCTTCCCATTTTCATATATATAACTTGGTTTATACATTGTTACCAATTCTTCTGCCATCGTTGGATGCACTGCCATCGTCTCGTCAAAAATATCCTTCGTCAGCTTACCCTTGAGAGATATCCCTATAAGCTGTGCCATCTCACCAGCATTTTCCCCTAAAATATGAGCGCCCACAACAATACGGCTTTCACCATCAACAATGAGTTTCATAAGCATTTTCTCTGAACTACCAGAAAGAACATTACGCATAGGACGAAAAACTGTACGATAAATTTCAAGACGCTTATAACGCTTTACCGCCTCTTCTTCTGAAAGACCCACCGTTCCAATCTCTGGCTGTGAAAAAACTGCTGTTGTAATTAAATCATAATCAGGTGTTGTGGGAATATTCTCAAATGCTGTCTTAACAAAACACATTGCATCATGAATCGCAACAGGTGTTAATTGAATATGACCTGTTACATCACCAACAGCCCAAATATGGGGGATATTTGTTGTCATTTTCTCATCAACAACAACTGCACCAAATTCATCCACTTGAACACCTGCCCTATCAAGTCTTAAACCCGTTGTATTTGGTACACGCCCCGTAGCCAACATAATCTGATCGGCACTGATTATTTTCCCATTTGATAAAACAACTTCATAACAATTTTCTGCAGCCTGCACTTTAGAAATTGTTATTCCGTAGAGAATAGAAATCCCTTTTTCAATCATTGCATCGCTGAGCAATTGCCGCAAATCATGATCAAAATTACGAAGGATTAAATCACTCCGATGGAGGAGTGTTGTTTTTACACCTAATTCATGAAAAATATTAGCAAATTCAACACCAATATACCCTCCACCAACAATGACTATTGATTTTGGGAGTTGATCAAGGTCAAAAATCTCATTAGAAGTAAGGCAAAATTCACCACCTTCTATGGGAGTATTTTGTGCAAATTTTGCTCCCGTTGCAATCAAAATTTTTTCTGCACTTACCCGCTCACCCGTGGCAGAAAGCTCTAATGTGTGATCATCTATAAAAGTAGCACGACTTTCATAAATATGCACATTGTTATTTTCTAATCCCTTACGATACAGCCCTTCTAACCTTGATATTTCTTTATTTTTAGCTGCAACCAACTTTTCCCAGCTAAAAATTGGATCCGCATATTCCCACCCAAAACCAACACTTTTCTTAAATTCTTTTACATATTGTGATGCATAAACATAAAGTTTTTTGGGAACGCAACCACGAATAACACAAGTGCCCCCTATACGATATTCCTCTGCTATAGCGACCCGCTTGCCAAGACCTCCAGCAAGCCGTGCTGCACGCACTCCACCAGAACCACTTCCAATAACAAATAAATCAAAATCAAAAGAGCCCACGAATTATTCCTTCTTATATAGCTGCAAGAGTAGGCTAAGGTCTTTTATTATCAAATGAAAGTCTTTTTTTCTTTTGAAGAAGCATTTTTTATAAAGCAGTATTCTAAAAAGACCTACTCTCATTAAAATATTAAAAACGGCGGGAAAACCGCCGCTATTAAAAAAATCAGAAATTGCCCATTGTTGTCATGATATCGATCAAGCTATTTTTTATTTTCTGAAGATTCTGATTTTATTGGCATATTTGTAGGCATAGTAGAATTATTCAAATTAAGTGTTTCAGACATCTCTTTTTTCACATTTTCTATAAGATCCCGCATAAGAGCAGTACGCCATATATCAAATGCTGAATAAGAATCACGTGCAATATTGGGGACTTCTGTCAAAAACTTTTTACCGGTATCAGAATTATAAAATGTTGTTATCGCATCAAGCTCTTTTTGAGTAAAATATTTTGCATATACATGAGCAATCTCTTTTTCTAGATCAGAGCGCCTTTTAATTAAAGCAAGCGCCTGCTTATCAACAATATCAGAAATAGCTGTTGCTAAATTCGGATCATCGCTGATCAGTTCATTTTTGAAATCATGGACCGCATTTGGTAAAAAACTATCAAATTGATCCGTTGCATGAATAGCTCTGATTGCCTTTCGCGCTGAATCCAAATGTTGATCACTCACACCTTGTGCATAAACCGTTCCAACATTTACAAAAAAAATAGCAATTACACCAAAATATACGACAAAACGCTGAAAAGAAAATATTATTTTCATTTAATGATTACCCCGATAGCTAATTATAATTTTAATTCGTTATTCTACCTAAAATCTTTAAGACCCTTTATTTACTGTGCTAACATATCATCATGTAAATGCCTTTTCTAAAAATCAAACGGTTCTAAAACTTTTATTTGACCATCAGCCATAGCGACAATTGCACGTGAAGCCAACCCCAAAAAAAGGCCATGCTCAACAACACCAGGAATAGCAAGAAGTGCATCCGATAATGGTTTTGGTTGCAAAATGCAGCCCCAAAATGCATCAAGAATAAAATGGCCACCATCTGTTTCAAAAGGATCTTTTCCATTCATTCGCAATGAAATTTTCCCAGAAAGCCCTAAATCATCAGCGACTTTTTCAATGGCTCTACATGTTGTGTGGATACCAAATGGATTAACTTCAATTGGTAGTGCAAAAGCACCAAGTCTTTTTACCACCTTTGTTTCATCCGCAATGACAAGCATTGCACGAGATGCCGATGCTACAATTTTTTCATACAACAATGCTCCCCCTCCCCCTTTAATGAGCATCATCTCAGGACCAATTTCATCTGCTCCGTCAATATCAAGGTCCAGCTCAGGTATTTGTTCTAAAGTGCTAACAGGCACTCCAAACTTATGACAGAGTTGTTCAGAATATCTTGAAGTAGCAACACCAGTCACACGCAAACCATCCGCAACACGCTCACCTAGAAGATGAATAAATTCATTGACTGTCGAACCAGATCCGATACCAAGCCGCATACCATCTTCAACAAACTCAAGCGCTTTAATAGCTGCCATTTTTTTTAACTGCTGAACATTCATGAATGACTTTGCCTTCTATCCGTATAAGCAGCATTTATCACCCCTATTACCACCGATAATAATGATAATAAAAGATAACCTCTTGACGCAATCTATTTAAATTTACCATCATCTTTTGCTTGAAGAGATGTTACCCGTTATAGAAATATATGATAAGAATAAAATAGAATAATCAACAATTATCTTTTTTATTTCTTTGAGAAGATTTGTTAGCATTTTTTTCATTCAATAAGAATTTTTGATTTATCTTGTGCTATCAATAGGATGCACAAAGATGCACATATCAATTTTTTTGAAAAAATTAAAATGATCAGATATAAAAAATCATCTATTTCTAGAAAACTGTAGATTATTATCTCGTTTCAATGACGTTGATAAAATTACCAATCTAAATACCGTAAAATATTATGAGAAAAGTCTTCTGTTATTTTTTGTTTTGTCATTATCCAAATGTGAAGCAAAATATGACCGATTATATGTTTTTATGAATGCTGTCTGTGCATATTCCATGGTCTATGAAACCCTAGAGAAGACCAAATAATATCTCCACCTTTGGTCATCATAACGCTTCCTCGTGATAACAATTGTTGAGGCATAAATATTATTTTTGACTTCTTGTAACAAGTTGGATTATGCATCACAAATGTCTGAATGAGAATATCTGCCTCTACACATTGATCTGTTTCTCTCTGTAAAACGATCACTTTTAATCCATTATCCAATAAAGATGTACATACATGATAATCACAAATAAATTGTCCGTGCAACGAAGGACCATATTTTGTTGGTTTAATCGTTTCATTCACACGAAATGACTTTTTCCATATGGATGTCGTGAACTTAGAAATATGGTAACGATCAATATATAATTTTTTATCATGGATAACGCCCACGAGACGCATATTATCTGCTATAATCAGTTGTACAGGTGAATGCATTACACAAATAGAAATACCTGCCAAAATAAACAAACTAAAAAAGAGCCGGATGGGTGTTTTGCAAAAAGTCAGTCCAACCAAGCCTATACTCAATAAAACTAACGCTGATAACGGCATAAAACCAGGATTCAAATCAGGAGAAATAGCCTTGATAGCATGTGCAATCTTTATTACAAGATCAACTCCAAAACCCATAATTTGAAGAGGAAGCCATTCGAATCCTCCTAACATTGCAAGAACTGCGATTAACCCAAAGGGAATGACAAAAATTGAGATGACAGGCAAAGCAAAAGCATTACTAATAATGCTCAAAGATGCCATATTAGAAAAATGATAAGCAGCATAAATTCCACTTGCACTCCCTGCAACAAAGGAAGAAGCACATGTTGAAAGCATCGATGAGAAAACAAAATTTATCACTCCTCCTCCAACATAAGAGGGTGTTGTTTTTCTTTTACGAAAAAATGATCTTCCACTCCACCAATCAAAAAAAGCGATCAAAGCAGCAGTCGCAGAAAAGGACATTTGAAAGCTAGGACCTAATATTTCATGGGGTGTCATCGCTAGAGTTATCAACCCTGCAATGGAGAAATTACGCATTGTTATAGCAGAGCGATTACACAATATAGCAACCAACATAACAGCAATCATCACAAAACTTCTTTGCGCTGATATTGCTAAGCCCGACAATAACAAATAAAAAGCTGTTATCATAAAAGCAACGATAGCAGCAAATTTTTTACTGGAATAATAGGAAGAAAAAACTGGAAAAAATGCTAAAAAACTACGGATACTCAAAAGAACTATGCCGCTTAACAACGCCATATGTAAACCTGATATTGATAAAATATGGGCTAATCCAGCTGTACGTAATGCTTCATTTGTCTCATTTGAAATACCAGCACGCTGCCCTGTTATGAGGGCAGCTGCAACACTCCCCTTTTCTCCTTCAAGGGCTATATGGATTCTTTGTGTCATCTTCGTGCGTAAATTTTCAATTTTCTGTAGAATGATAGCGAATATTCCATCAGGCTGCGAAACGAATATTTTTCTTGGTTTTTCTAAATAAACGCCTTGTGCTCCAATTCTTTTAAAATAATTATGAAAACTAAAATCGTAGCCTCCTGGACGCACAGGCCCAGAGAATGCACGAATCTTAACTTTTCCATGCAGTCCATCACCAATCGCTAAGCCAGATGGCAAATATCTTGCCGATAAACGAACACGATGAAGACTATGGCGTAATACAGGATTTTCTGTATTCAAAATCTCCAAAACTAAACGAAATCCTCCTTTGGCACCTGACTCAATAGAAACAATTCTTCCCGTCAATGTAGTGACAATGTCACTGCTTAGCATGGGTGTTGCAATACGCCACGTTTCTATTTTTGCCGCTAAAGCACCCAATATAATACAAAACAGAAACCCCACGGGAATCCATATTTTTCGATAAAAACGTGCAACATAGAATATTCCCAGAAAAATACTGACCAACGCCCCCAATTGTCCCCAACTTGGTTCCCACTCTAAATGAAAATAGAAAATGATTCCTAGGGCAAAAAAGACTAAAATCAGCGAAAAAAGGATACCAAAAGAAACTTCTTTATTGATACAATCTTCTAACCATTTGCGAAAAAAAATGATTACTTCTTTTAAGAGTGTCAATAAAAAAAGTTTTTGTTGGTTATAGCTACCGTTCTTTGCATCATCATATCTAGAAAAAACACTCTGCCCTATCTGACATGGCTTTTTTCCTTCTGTAACAGATTTTTCGGATAAACCCTCTTTACTTTTATAAAACATCAGTCCCCCACTTTAACTCGCAATACGGCTATTGCACGCCCCATCACTTATGCTAACATGACTTTTCTATAAAATTCCATAAGTAATATCTTAGTTTAAAGGAAAATATTCGTGTCTGTTATTACTCGTTTTGCCCCTTCACCCACTGGCTTCCTTCATATTGGTGGTGCTCGTACTGCTCTTTTTAATTGGCTTTATGCAAAACATACCGGTGGAAAAATGCTTTTACGAATTGAAGATACAGACCGAGAGCGTTCAACAGAAGCAGCTGTAAAAGCCATTATAGATGGCTTGCACTGGATGGGTCTTAGTTATGATGGCGCCCCTATTTCGCAATTCGAACGAGCAGAACGTCACCGCCAAATCGCTGAACAGTTGGTCAAGAATGGCAAAGCATATTATTGTTATGCTTCACCTGAGGAGTTAGCTGAAATGCGTGAAAAAGCCCGTTCAGAAGGGCGCCCACCACGTTATGATGGACGTTGGCGCGACCGTGATAGTTCTGAAGCTCCTAAAGGTGTTAAGCCTGTTATTCGCATCAAAGCCCCTCAAGATGGAGAAACGATTGTACATGATCGTGTTCAAGGTGATGTCCGTTTTCCTAATAAAGATCTCGATGACTTCATTATTTTGCGTTCTGATGGTTCGCCTACCTATATGCATGCTGTTGTCGTTGATGATCATGATATGGGCATCACACATATTATACGTGGTGACGATCATCTTACCAACGCAGCCCGACAAACGATTATCTTTAAAGCAATGGGATGGGACATTCCTGTTATGGCCCATATTCCTCTTATCCATGGTGAAAACGGTGCAAAATTATCAAAGCGACATGGTGCGCTCGGTGTTGATGCCTACCGAACAATGGGATATCTTCCTGCTGCTTTGCGCAATTACCTTGTCCGTTTAGGTTGGAGTCATGGTGATGACGAACTGATGTCACTTAAAGATATGATTTCTTGGTTTGATATTGAGGATATTAACAAAGGTGCTGCTCGTTTTGATCTCAAAAAGCTCGATTCCATCAACGGACACTATATGCGTATGAGTAATGATCAAGAACTTTTTGATGCCGCTCTTAATATTCTACCAGAAACCGATAGGGGAGCACAAATTATTGAAAAACTTGATGAAAAACGCCGTGTTCAATTTTTAAAAGCAATCCCGCATTTGAAAGAACGTTCAAAAACACTGTGCGAACTGATTGACAATGCCTCCTTCATTTTTACGCAACGACCTTTACAACTTGATGAAAAAGCTCAAATGCTCTTAGATAAAAATGGACGAACCATTTTAAACGATCTTTATCTTGCTCTGAAAGCGTGCCCCTCTTGGGATACAAAAACTCTAGATGAAACACTTCGCTCTTTTGTCCAAACACAGAATCTCAAATTTGGATCTATCGCCCAACCACTTCGCGCAGCTCTTACAGGATGTGCAACATCACCAGGTGTTTTGGATATTCTTATTTTATTAGGACGCGATGAATCCCTTCATCGCATCAAGGACCAACTTATCACAACAATATGCCCATGATGTGCACTGAGTATATTTCCTCAAATAAGGATCTATACAGATATCTCAACGCGCCCTAAAAGAGTTTTTTATGTTATATCATTGAAATACATTTCTTATTGAGTAATAATGATCAATAAGGAAATATTTTTAGATTGCATGTACTCACTTTTAGAGGCAATCTACCCTTAATATAAGTAAGAAAAGCTTCAGTTATACATCCCCCACTCTGATGAAGCAGAGTCTTAATTTTTAGAAGTGAAGGATCTGAAAGGAATACCGAATGTCTGAGAATAACGCATATATTATTGTGAATGATAAAAAAGTAGAGCTTCCCTTGCGTAAAGGCACGAGTGGACCTGAAGTCATTGAAATTGCTTCTCTCTACAAAAAAACCGATATTTTTACTTATGATCCTGGTTTTACTTCAACAGCTTCTTGTGAATCAAAAATTACTTATATCGATGGTGATAAAGGTATATTGCTTTATCGTGGTTATCCTATTGATCAATTGGCTGAAAAAGGAGACTTTCTCGAAAGTTGTTATCTTTTACTTTATGGTGAACTCCCAACACAGCAAGAAAAAAATGAATTTGATCGATGTATTATGCAGCATACCATGGTACACGAACAGTTTGCACGCTTCTTCCATGGCTTCCGTCGTGATTCTCATCCTATGGCCGTCATGGTTGCCTGCCTTGGCGCTATGTCTGCGTTCTATCACGACTCTATTGATATTACAGATCCTCACCAGAGAATGATTGCTTCTGTTCGTCTTATCTCAAAAGTTCCAACGCTTGCTGCTATGGCCTATAAATACAGTATCGGACAAGCATTTGTTTATCCACGTAATGATCTTAATTATGCTGCAAATTTCCTCCATATGTGCTTTGCAGTTCCTTGTGAAGAATATAAAACAAACCCTGTGCTTGCTCGGGCGATGGATCAAATCTTTATCCTTCATGCAGATCATGAACAAAATGCTTCTACATCTACGGTACGTCTTGCTGGATCCTCGGGTGCTAATCCGTTTGCCTGTATTGCAGCAGGAGTTGCATGCCTTTGGGGACCAGCACATGGTGGTGCCAATGAAGCATGTCTAAAAATGCTACAAGAAATAGGTTCTATTAAAAGAATTCCTGAATTTATTGCACGTGCAAAAGATAAAAATGATCCTTTCCGCCTTATGGGCTTTGGGCACCGTGTCTATAAAAATTATGATCCACGTGCAAAAATCATGCAAAAAACCTGTCATAAAGTTTTAAAAGAACTCAACATTCAAGATGACCCTCTTCTTGATATTGCAATAGAGCTTGAAAAAATTGCCTTAAGTGATGAATATTTTATTGAGAAAAAGCTTTATCCCAATGTTGATTTCTATTCCGGCATTACATTAAAAGCTCTAGGTTTTCCAACTGAAATGTTTACTGTCCTTTTTGCATTGGCGCGCAGTGTCGGGTGGGTGGCACAATGGAAAGAAATGATTGAAGACCCTGCACAAAAAATTGGTCGTCCTCGACAACTCTACACAGGCTATGCTATGCGTGACTATGTTCCTATAGATGAACGTACAAATTAAAAAAAGAGATCAATAAAGCTTCAATTTACTGAAGCTTTATTGAGAGTAATCAAAAAACATCCTTTAAGAATTTTTATAAAACGTGATTTTAAAACTCTTTCTACAGAGATAACATCATCATAAAAATTTACTAAAAAATTCTAAGTTTTAGCTCTGTAAAGCAATTGAGAATACTTTTCTGCGAATTAGCCAAACATTTAGCAAAAAGAAATTGAAAATTTTACCTTATAATCCTCATTATCTTTAATAGAAATGTATTCCCTATCATTCCCCCATGTTTAAAAGCCCTATTACATATTAAAATCTAGCAATGTCAGAATTTTTCTTTCTATCTTCTTCAGATAAAATTGCAAAAGGCTTACATTAAGTGCTTTTCTAAGATGCCAAAACTTCTTATCCCTCTTCAAATAGATTCGAATAAAAATACTTTACATTTTGTCCTGTTAAGAGCTGAAATTTTCTTTGTATTTAAGTTAATAGTTTTTCTTTTAAAGATAAATTATTGATTTTTTTTAAGTAAAATCATTAAATCATATAATCAATAGAGGTGTCCTTCTTTCCTGTATTTTTTATTCCCATACTTGATAAAAAGAAATTATTTTTTGACAATGATATTCAGCATAATGATAGCAAAATGACCACAGATAAATTTTTTACATTGCTCCAAAAGAGCTTACAGATTATAAAAATTCATGATGGTTTCATATTTGCCAGCTTATCTAATAGGAGAACATAATGAAATTATTAGCAGGAGTTCTTATAATAAGCGCGACACTATTTACCCTATCGGCCAATTCTCAAACGCTGAAAATTGCAAGCGATGCTTCTTATCCGCCATTTAGTTATATTGACTCAAATAACGAACTTCAAGGGTTTGATATTGATATATCTTATGCTCTTTGCAAAAAAATGAATGTTAAATGTACTATTGTCACACAAGACTTCGAGGGGATGATTCCCGGTCTTCTTGCCAAAAAATACGATGCTATTGTTTCTTCCCTTTCTCCTACAAAAGAGCGCTTACAAAAAATTGATTTTACAGATCCTTACTACAATACAGCACTCGCTGTTATTGTTACCAAAAATTCGGAAATTAAAGAAATCTCAACACAAGCCTTTAGAGGTAAAAACCTTGGTGTACAATCAAATACAACACAAGCTGCATATGCGGAAGATCATTATGCCTCTGAAGGAGTTAATATCAAACTTTATCCTACAGCAGCAGAAGTTAATCGTGATCTTTTAAGCCATCGGCTTGATATCATCATCTTTGATAAATTAAAAGCATTAAATTGGCTTGAAAATGAAGGAAAAGACTGCTGTCTCCTATTGGGAACTCTAGAAAAAACAAATTTTCCTATTGCAATTGCACTCCGTCAAAATAATAATGATCTTAAAAACAGTTTTAATAAAGCAATAGAAGAAATCCGCGCCGATGGAACCTATGAGAAAATTATGAGAAAATATTTTACTTTCGATATCGATTAGATCTCACTATGAATTAAAATTCAATCTGTATATTTAAGGAGTATCTTTAACTCTTTATTGGACATGCAGGTATAATTGGAAATTCGGCATTTCTATAAGAAAATTTACATTTATCAAAATCTAATTTTTTGATAATAATGCCCAACATAATGATCTAAAATAAGCATCAATAAATTTTTGAATTGCTCCAAAAAAGCTTACAGATTATAAAAACATAATGATTTCGTATTTGCCCGCTTATCCAATAGGAGAACATCATGAAATTATTAGCAGGAGCTCTTATAATAAGCGCCGTACTATTCACCCAATTGGCTGATGCGAAAACATTAAAAATTGCGAGTGAAGGCACCTACCCTCCCTTTAGTTATATTGACTCAAATGATAAATTGCAGGGACTTGATATTGATATATCTTATGCACTTTGTAAAAAAATGAATGTTGAGTGTACTATTGTTACACAAGACTTCGAGGGAATGATCCCTGGACTTATTGCAAAAAAATATGATGCTATCATTGCTTCCCTCTCTCTCACACAAGAGCGCTTACAAAAAATTGACTTCACAGATCCTTACTACGATACAGCACTGGCTGTTATCGTTACCAAAGCTTCGGGAATTAAAGAAATCTCGACACAAGACTTTAGAGGTAAAAATCTTGGTGTGCAATCAAATACAACACAAGCTTTCTATGCAGAAGATCATTATGCTTCTAAAGAGGTGAAAATCAAACTCTACCCTTCCACAATAGAAGTGAATCGTGACCTTTTAAATCATCGACTTGATGTGATTATTGTTGATAAATTACAAGCATTAAATTGGCTTAAAAATGAAGGAAAAGATTGCTGTCTCCTCTTGGGAACTCTAGAAGAAACAAGATTTCCTATTGCAATTGCAGTCCGTCAAAATAATAATGAACTTAAAAATAAGTTCAATAAGGCGCTAAAAGAAATCCGTTTGGATGGAACTTATGAAAAAATTATGAGAAAGTATTTTACAGGTGATGTTTATTAAATATCGATATGATATTTAAATGAAACCTACTGGTTATTGCTAAAAAATATTATCGAACTCTTTCATGAGGAACACAGGAATGATTGAAAATTTAGCATTGCTATCATTTAGCAATGGTGGATGGGGAGTGGTTATACTTTCCAGTGCAGGAATGACTTTGTCATTGGCATTATGTTGTGGCTTTCTAGGATTTCCTCTAGGACTTCTCAATGCAGTGATGATTCGATCCAATATTAAGATGGCCAAAGCTATGGCACACCTCTTTTCAACAGTATTCCGTGGGCTACCAGAGCTTTTAACTTTGTTTTTAGTTTACTACGGATTACAAAGCCTTATTCAAAATTTATTTGACTATTTTAATTTTGAAATCATGTTCAGTATCAATGCATTTGTTGCTGGTGTTCTTGCCCTTAGTATGGTTCTTGCAGCTTTTTCTTGTGAAGTTTGGCTTGGAGCATTTAATATTTTTGATAAAGGTCAATATGAAGCGGCTAAAGCTTTAGGACTTTCACGGTCAACCACATTTTTTCGTATTGTCTTCCCTCAGCTCATCCGAAATGCCTTGCCAGGACTTTCTAATAATTGGCTTACTTTACTGAAAGATACATCCCTTGTTTCTACCATCGCGCTTGTTGACCTCATGCGACAAACGAATTTAGCTGTCGCTGCTACCAATAAACCCATGCTATTTTATTTTGTAGCATGCTTACTCTATTTGTTATTTTCAGCGGTTTTTACTGCAATCTTACGCCATTTGGAAACATACACTCAAATAGGCTATAAAAAGGTGCTAGGTCAATGATTCCTGAGTGGCTTTATTTCCTTTTTAATCCTGATCTTTTAAGCCATTATGGACCCAAATTTATTAATGGCTTTATTGTTACTGTTGAGCTTGTTTCTATCTCTTGTTCTCTAGGTCTTTTTCTTGGTATGCTTATCGCTTTTGCTCGTCTATCAAAGAATACATTTTTACAATATTTTGCAAATGTTTATGTCTATTTTTTCCGTGGCTCTCCTTTATTAGCTCAACTCTTTCTTTTTTATTATGGGCTTGGTTCAATGAATAGTTTTTGGCAACAGGTGGGACTATGGTGGTTTTTTCAAAATGCGTGGTATTGTTGTCTTTTTATTTTTACACTCAATTCTGCTGCCTATCAATCTGAGATCTTTAAAGGAAGTTTTTTATCCGTAACAACTGGACAGCGTGAAGCATCAAAAGCTTTAGGTTTAAGCAACTCTGTCACATTTTTTAGAGTTATTCTTCCACAAGCAATGATTGTAGCATTACGCCCCCTAGGAAATGAGTTGATTTTAATGATTAAATCCAGTGCTGTTGCCTCACTTATTACTGTTTATGATTTAATGGGAGTTGCTAAACTCACTTATTCACGGACTTTTGATTTTCAAGTTTACGTTTGGGCTGCTCTTATCTATCTCTTTATCGTTGAACTCATTCATCGTTTTATTGTTTTTATCGAACAGCGCCTCACTCGATATTTACGTTAAATAAAATGATCATAAAAAACTTTACCAAACCAAAATGTTGAATTAATCACGTTATTCATCAATGAAAGAATAAAATAAGATGAATTTGAAAAATAATAAATCGATCTCTCCCAATAAAAAACCAGTGATCTCTATTCAAAATCTAAATAAATGGTATGGAAACTTTCAGGTCCTACATGATATCAACTTTAATGTTCAAGCTGGTGAACATATCGTTATTTGTGGACCATCCGGATCAGGAAAATCAACGTTAATTCGTTGTATTAATCAATTAGAACAAGCACAAAAAGGTTCAATCTGTATCCATAACGTTGATATCCATACCGCTCCTATACAACAGCAAAAAAAAGTTCTTCGTAAGATAGGAATGGTCTTTCAGAATTTTAATTTATTTCCCCACATGAGCGTTATACAAAATTGTATTTTAGCACCTATGACCGTTCAAGGGCTTTCCAAACAACAAGCACAAGAACGGGCAATTCGTTACTTAACACATGTTGGTATTGAAAAACACTGTGAAAAATATCCTTTACAACTTTCTGGTGGGCAACAACAACGTGTTGCGATTGCCCGTGCACTTTGTATGGAACCTGAAGTCATGCTTTTTGATGAACCAACCTCTGCTCTTGATCCAGAAAGTGTGGGAGAAGTTTTGGAAGTGATGGCTCGATTGTCCGACACAGGGATCACAATGCTTTGTGTTACCCATGAAATGGGCTTCGCACGTAAAGTCTCAGAAAGAATACTCTTTCTAGAAAATGGAAAAATTGTTGAAGATACAGCCTCTGAAGAATTTTTTACCAATCCTAAAAGCCAACGTGCTTGTAATTTTCTTGCTAAAATTAAATATTAATCATTAAAATATTGCTTTATTTATACAGTTTTATTCCTGTTTTTTAAAAGAGCGATAATTGTTTGTGCGCCAACAACCCCCGATGGTACTTCAGTTTTCATTTTCTGTTCGACCATCTCAAAGGCATCAAGTTGTGCCTGTCGCAATAAAGGATTAGCCAAAAGTTGTTCTACTTGTCTTGCTAACATACCAGGACGGATTAATTCATTCAAATATTCCGAAACAATAGGCTTATCAGCAATAATATTTGGAAGAGCAGCACTCCATAACATCATTTTAGGAAAAATAAATAATTTAGAAAAACGATCAAGTTTATAGCAAAGAACCATAGGAATTTTTGCTAAGGCTAATTCAAGTGAAACAGTTCCATGTGCCGCAAGAGCAACATCTGCTTGTGCAAAAGCACGCCATTTTTCATCTTCACCAACGACAATTTCTATCTTGCTTTTCCAGCCTTGCACAAAATCACGGATTCTATCTACCAAATGAGGTAAGGTTGGTAAAATAATACGTAAATGAGGAATACGTTGTACAAGAATCTCTACTGTTTCTCGAAAAATAGGCATTAAGGAACGAATTTCTAAATTGCGTGATCCTGGCAAAATAACTAATGTAGGCGATGATATTTGTGTATCGATCAAATTTCTTTGTTCTAATTGGCTTTTTTTTTCTGACTGAACTCTCAAAAGGGGAGGATATGTCAAAAGACGATGTCCAACATAGGTCGTGGCAGGGCCTCCCAAATCTTGCATAATCTTTTCTTCAAAAGGAAAAACCGCTAAAACATGATCAACAAATCCACGCATAGCTTTTGCACGCTCTGGCCTCCATGCCCAAACGGTTGGTGCAATATATTTAATGATAGGAATAGAAGGCGCTAAAGCACGTACCTTTTTTGCAATACGATGTGTAAAATCAGGACTATCAATAATAATTAAACAATCAGGTTGTTCTTGTGCAATAAATTTGGATAAATTGCGAATATGTAGCAACAACAATGGTAGTTTTTTCAATACTTCCTTTAAACCTATTAAAGCAATATCATGGGAATCAAAAAAGCTTTTTAAACCTAATGCCTTTAAATGCCTCCCCCCAACACCAATCAAATGAATATTGCATCCTATCTGTTGTGATAAACAAGTAATTAAATCGGCCCCAAGTAAATCACCAGATTCCTCACCTGAAACCACAGCAATCTTTAAAAAACAATTATTCATGACCAAACCTTTCAAATGTCTCTATAAATAGAGAATATTTGTTGGCTTTTTCTATTGTTGTTTTCACCGATAATATTAGACTTCTATTTGCCTCCACCGCAACACCAGATAAACCACTTTTTGCAATATTTATTATTGTCGCGGGCCCAATTGATGGCAAATCAACGCGATTATCCTGTTGTGGTTTTGCACATTTTACAAGAATGCCACCTTTAAGGGGAATTTGCCCTCTTTCTCGCATTTCACAAACACGCCACAGCATATTATCAGTTCCCTCAGCACCCTCCAGAGCAACCACCCTTCCTTGGACAACGACAACGGCTTGCCCGATATCTAATTGACCTAAAAGCTTTGCTGCTTCTACTGCTAAAAAAATATCTTTTTTCTCTTTTGGAGTAGCGCGCCGTACTGTTAAATTAAATTCTATGGGAGCTAAAAGATCTGGGACTATTTCGTGAGCACCGATAACACAAAAACCGTGTGCTTCAATAACCCGTATAAAAGCTTTTAATAACGCATCGTCCCCCCTCTTCAAAGCTCCGATTAACTTAGGAAGAGCTAAAAATGTTGTCCAGTCCAGTCGCAATTGTTTAAGAAGTGGACGCTTTTTCACACCACCTGCCAAAACAACATTATATACACCAGCCTCTTTGAAAATTTTAACGAGTCGCGCTAACTCTACAATTGATAGCTCGCAATGCTCATAGCGATAAAGAACAGAATCTGCCTCACCATGCAAAAGCACAAGAAAAGGATTTTCTCCATTCTTCTCAAGAGTCTGCGCAACAGTAATCGGTAGAACACCATTTCCTGCTATAATAGCAGTACGGCCGGAAAGAAAACTTCTGGCTCCCCAAATAGGCATTTTTAATCCTTATGTTCTTTTATTTTATCACCTTCAAATTTTGGTGTACAATAAAAACGCTTTCCTTCTTCTTTAATAAAATTAACAACTTCAGAAACAGACTGAGAAGAAGAATAAAAAGAAGCAACATCACTAACACGCTCTTTAAATGGTTTGCTATGATCAAAAAGCATGGCAACCGCATGACGGAGTGCATGAATATCTTGACGCTCAAGTCCTGCACGCTTCATGCCAATAATATTGAGGCCGGCAAGTTTTGCCTGCACACCAACAGCTGTTCCATAAGGTATCAGATCACCAACCAGTGCAGATACGCCGCCGATAAATGCATGATGTCCAACACGAACAAATTGATGAACAGCAGCACCACCACCAATAATCACATAATCACCAACAGTGACATGACCAGCAATCATTGCGTTATTGGCAAATGTTACATGATTGCCTACATAACAATCGTGAGCGATATGCGCATAACAAAAAAATTGGCAATTATCACCAACAACTGTCATTCCTACACTCGAATCGGAACCCCTATGCATTGTTACACCTTCACGAATCGTACAATTCTTACCAATAAAAAGAGTTGTAGCTCCTCCTTTATGTTTATTATTTTGCGGATCTGCCCCCAAAACAGCATGAGAAAATACTTTACTCTTGGCTCCTAATGTTGTCTTTCCCATTATTACAACATGACTTGTCAAACTACATTCATCACCAATAACAGCCTCTGAACTAATATGGCAAAATGGTCCAACGCATACATTCTCACCAAGCTGCGCTCCCTTCTCCACAAGAGCAGTTGGATGGATTTTCGTACCGGACATTTTTAAATTCCCATCAAATATCGTTTATTCTTCTTCGACAATCATTGCAGCAATTTCTGCTTCAGCGACGCGGACATCTTCTACTTTTCCAACACATGAAAAACGTCTCATACCAGATCTTTTTTTCAAAAGCTGAACATGAATCTTGAGCTGATCACCAGGCATAACCGGCTTACGAAATTTCGCATTATCAACCGTCATAAGGTAAACTAAATTTGTTTGCTTATTGCCTAAATTTAAAAGTGCTATTGCTCCTGCCGTTTGTGCCATAGCTTCTAAAATCAAAACTCCAGGCATAACAGGCTTTGAGGGAAAATGTCCCGTAAAATGTGGCTCATTAATCGTTATATTTTTAATACCAATCGCTTCTTGTTCACCATCAATATCAACGATACGATCAATCAATAAAAATGGATAACGGTGCGGTAATATTGATAATAGTTTTTCAATATCGACAGCCTCTAAGTTTTTAGTTTTTTCACTGCTGATCATATCAGCGTTTCTCCTTTTTAACTTTTCCCATACTGCGCAACGCCGCTACTTCACGAAACCATTGTTTAAATGGTCGCGCTGGACTACCTCCCCATTTTTCGCCATCCGGAATGTCATTCATAACACCACTACGAGCAGCAATCTGAACAGATTTACCTATTATGATGTGATCAGCTACTCCCACACTTCCGCCAAGCTGAGACATATCCCCTATAGATGTACTTCCCGCAATGCCACATTGAGCGGCAATAAGACAATAGCGTCCAATTTTTACATTGTGGGCAATTTGTACAAGATTATCAATCTTGCTTCCTTCACCAATAACAGTATCTTGAAATGTCCCACGATCAATTGTCGTGTTCGCACCAACTTCTACACCATCCTCAATAATAACACGACCAAGCTGTGGAATTTTCTCGATTCCAACTCCGCCTCCAACATAACCAAAACCATCTTGTCCAATGCAAACGCCAGGATAAAGCTGAACCTTATCACCTATTATAGAACACTGAACTGTTACCTTAGGAGCAATATAGCAGTCACATCCAATACGGCAATTTTCACCGATAACAGCTGTGGATGAAATAAGAGTTCCTGCACCAATCTCAACATTTTTACCAATAACAGCTCCAGCTTCAATACACACATCATGTGCCAACTTAGCCGTTGGATGAATATGCGCATGTAATGAAATCCCCTTCTGCCCCAACCAAGGCATTGGCTTGACAGAATCTGGAAACAAAATACGACCAATCTGAGCAAAGTCACGCTGTGGTGTGGATGTCACCAAAATTGCCATAGTTTCGGGAACTTTAAAAACAATCTCATTCGTACACAAAACAGCAACAGCAGAACTGTCCAGTAAAGCATCAGAAAACTTCCGATGCTCTACAAAAACAAGTGAACCTTCCACCGCACTCTCAAGTGAAGAAAGAGTATTGATAACTTTATGAGAAAACTCTGGATTAAGAAGCTTTGCACCCGTCAACTCAGCAGCATTTGCAACTGTCAATCGTCGGGACGGCGTAAAAAAAAATGTATCCGCCATCAAAACACTTTCTCTCCCAGCTTAAGCTATTCTCTTCAAATTTTTCCTTCTTAAAATCGCTCAAATCAGAACTTCGTAGAAATACCAAAGTTCAATTGTTGCAAACGATCACCTTCCTGCTTCGTTATTGGCCAAGCATAATCAAAACGCAAAGGACCAAACGGAGAATCCCACATCAAACTCACACCTGCAGATGAACGCCAAGCACTTTTGGTATTGGTAACAGACGGTTCACCCTGAAAAACGGCTTTATAATTATTGCCATAAAGCGTGGCAATATCCGCAAATAAAGCACCGCGCAACCCGAATCCTTCAGGCACAATAGGGATAGGAAACTGTACTTCAGCAGTCGCATTCATATATGTCGTTCCCCCCAAGAAATAAACCTCACCCTTACTGGAAACCTGGCGCGGACCTATTCCATTATATTTGAACCCTCGAATCATATCAGAATTTACTTTAAACATATCGAAAATACGAACACCTTCTTTGCCTACTTCATGGATATAACCACCCCCAAAGGAAAGCAAACCAACGATATCCTTCTGGTCAGAAAGAGTCTTGTACATCATCGCCTTACCCGTGGTCTTCAAGAACTTTGCACTCCCACCAAGCCCTGCATATTCCTGAAGCAGATGCACGTACCACCCATCATGGGGGGATCTCATATCATCAATCGTATTATAGGTGAAACCATAACTAATTGATGAACGTTTCCAAGGGCTGTGTTTTGCAGCTTGAACAATCGCACCAGAATATTTCCCATATAATTCTATTATGTCACCCTCTTTGTCAAAATCATACTCTCCGCCAAAATCATATTCTTCCTGCACATAAGAATAAGCTACATTAGCAGATAATTGATTATTAATAGGTAACGAAAACCGCAGCGATCCACCTGTCTGCCGTACATCATAGGCTTTATCAGCACGATAAGTACTACGAAAAACATCAACGCCAGCAGATAAACGATATCCTAAGAAATAAGGATCAACAAATGATAAATTATAATTACGAGATTTTTCTTGCCCCGCACCTAATCCTAAACGAACATATTGACCACGTCCCCCAAGATTACGTTCAGTAACAGAAACTTCAAGTGACATACCAGGACTTGTTCCCCCTGTTGTATACCCTCCAGAAAGAGAGAGATCTCCTGTTGAAGCTTCAACGACATCTATTACCAAAACAACTTGGTCAGATTGATCTGTGGGAACCATTGAAATATTAACGGCTTTGAAGAAACCTAAACTTTCTAGACGACGTTTCGCCCGCTGTAGTAAAGTTTGATTGTAAGCATCTCCTTCATTTAAATCAATCTCACGGCGAATGACGTAATCACGCGTTTTCTCATTGCCACGTATATCAATACGTTGAATATAAGCACGTGTACCCTGTTCAATATTATATAAAATTGAAATTGTATGATTTGCTAAATTACGATTTCCCCGCGGTTCAACTTTAGCAAAAGCATATCCCGAATCAGCAACTTTGTTATTAATAGTTGCAACAGACTGTTCAATATCTTCTGCACTATAAACATTACCTGGCTGGGTTTTAAGCACCCTTTTCACAGATTGAACGTCAATTCCATCAACATCACTTTCAACCTGAATATCGCTAATTTTATAGAGCGCACCCTCATCAAGAACGAAAGAAATTTTATACGTATTGCTTGCTGCATCAAAAGTTGCTTTAGAAGAGACTACACGAAAATCTGCATAACCACGGTTATAATAAAAGCGACGTAAAGCTTCTTCATCAACAGCGAGGCGCTCTTCACTGTAAACATCACCTCCCAACAACTTCGAAAAAATTCCTGAAGTTTTTGTTGAAATCACATCACGCAAACGGCGACTTCCAAAGACACTATTGCCCTTAAAAGTGATATCACCAATCTTTGTTTTTTTCCCTTCAACGACATTAAATACCACATTAACCCGCCCTTTTCCAAGGTTAATCGTTTGAACGTTAACAGTGATATTATTACGACCAAGAGTTTTATAAGCCTCACGAATTGTATTTATATCAGCAGAAAGCTTAGCAGAATTAAAAGGCTCATTCGGTTTTAAAGAAATAAACCGCTTAAGATCTGGGTCTTTAAAAGATTTATTTCCTTGAAACAATATTTGATTGACAACCTCATATTCTTTTACGAATACAACCAATTTATCACCCACCGGATTTATTTTAACATCATAAAATAAACCCAATTCGAAAAGGTTCTTCACAGCACTATCAACTTCACCACTGGAAACACCTTGCCCAACCTTAATCCCCATATTGTCTCGAATCGCCTGAGAACTTACAAACTTATTCCCACGAACCTCAATAGAGCGGACTACAGACGCTTGTATTTCTCCGACCGCAGCAATTGACATAAAAACCGTTGCTGGGGCAATCATCCCCATCTTTAACACCAATACAGATGCTGCATTTAAAAACTTTGAATTCGTAGTCATTGGCTTTTTTACCTTACTCTCGTTCCTTGGACATGATGCCTTAAAAAGCTAACTGCCATAACAACCTTTTTACAGCGAGACTTTTCATTCCTTAATTACTCATTATAATCTACAACGCCACAACATTTTGTAGACATGGTAAACAACCTTCAATTTGTTTTTGCTATTATTACTTAATTTATAA
Organism: Bartonella sp. CL100XZDX; assembly: GCF_042195375.1. Taxonomy (NCBI): domain Bacteria; kingdom Pseudomonadati; phylum Pseudomonadota; class Alphaproteobacteria; order Hyphomicrobiales; family Bartonellaceae; genus Bartonella; species Bartonella sp. CL100XZDX. The sequence continues at coordinate 52,006 of NZ_JBHIOH010000004.1, forward strand.
AGCGTTTTCCATAATTTAATTAGCTAAACCAACAAAAATAATCATTAAAAAAGACAAAGATCATAAAAAGGAGAAGAATGGAAAAACCTAAACGAAAAACGATTCCCTGAATTTTGGCAGATATTTTTCTCCCAGTAATGACCTCAATGACATGCAATAAAAGATGCCCACCGTCAAGCGGTAGAATCGGAAAAAGGTTAATAAGCCCAACACTTATTGAAAGAAAAGCTGCCAAATTCAACAAAGAGATAAAACCTGTCTCGCTCACTTTCCAAGCAATTTTAACGGTTTTAGAAGGTCCACTTAGCCGACAACGATCCTCTTTGCCTCCTATTAAACGACTCATAAAAAGAACGGTTTGAGTGGCGATAAACACAGTACGGTCTGACGCTTCTCTTACAGCTGTTACAAAACCATAGCGAATATGTTTTATATAAGTTGGATCTAAATGTGCTGGATTATTTAAATCAACAGGAACACCTACACCTATCATAGCACTTCGTGTTCGATTACCAAATCCATCATCTCGCTCAACGACTTTCGGGGTAATCATGGTTGTAAAGACTCGCCCCATGCGTTCTATTTTAAACTCTATGGGTTCTCTTCCATGAAACGCTACATAATTCATCAAATCTTCAAAGCTTTCAACCCGTCGTCCATCCATTTCAACAAAACGATCACCTAATTCCAAACCGGATTGAAGAGCAGGGCTATCTTTTACCAAAGAACCAACAACGGGCTCAATGGCTACACGACCATAGATAAAGAAAAAAAATGTTAGAATAACAACAGTAAAAAGGGCATTGAAGAAAGGACCGGCAAAAACAGTTGCTGCTTTTTTCCAAGCATGCGCACTAGCAAATGAACCATCCACAATCAGAGATGATTGGGATGATTCCGTATCGATTTTTTCCTCATCCCCAACAAATTTTACATAACCTCCTAAGGGGATAAGTGCTAAACGCCACTTCGTGCCATGCTTATCTGTATAACTCGCTATTTCTGGTCCAAATCCAAGCGAAAAAATTAACGCCTTAATACCACACCACCGACCAATGAGATAATGCCCAAATTCGTGCACAAAAATGATAATCATAATGATGAAAAGAATACTCAAACTTCTTAAAAGAAAATCACCCATAGTGACGATATGATTTAAAAGTTCCAAACGATCTTCTCCCAATTAGATCATACTAAAAAGATTAAAAGGCGCATCCATATCAGACATAAATGAACCAATTAAATAAAGAAGAAAAGCTGCCCCTACCAATCCATCTATACGATCCATAAAACCACCATGTCCAGGCAATAAAGAACTAGAATCTTTAACAGAAAACCGTCTTTTGAGCCACGATTGCCCTAAATCACTCAATTGTGAAACAATTGATAAAACAAGTGTAAGGAGTGGCACAAAAAAACTAGCTAAATTTATATCAAAAAATCCAAAAGCAACCCATATACCACCGAAAACTCCGACAAATGTACCACCAAGTGCTCCTGACCATGTTTTATTAGGAGAAAATTGTGGTGCTAATTTAGGGCCCCCTAATGCACGTCCGATAAAATAACCACCAATATCTGTTCCCCACACTATCGTAAATAAGAAAATAACAACTTGGAACCCCAACATTTCATGATCCCGTAGAAAGCATAAAGCAACAACAGGAAAAGATGCATATAAAAAACCACAAAAAACCCAACCACTCTTTTTTATAGATATAATAGCCAACACCGCAGCCAAAACGATTAAAACACAAAAAATCAATGAAGCAGATACACTCAACACTAAAAAAAAGCCAAAGATTAAATAAAAGATACTTGCTAATATTTTTTGTAAAACACACCACTTCTCTTTAGTAATACTCATCCACTCATAAAGAACAAAACCGCCAATACACCATACAAATAAAAAAAAGAAGTTTCCTCCCAACCATGTTAGATACAACGCAATAACGCCAAAAACAAAAGCTGTCAGAATACGATAAACCAAATTAGACAAAACAACATCCAAACAATAAAAATAGAAAATACAAGCCCTGAAATTAACGCAAGAAAAATTCCCCTACGCAGTGTTTTTATCTCATACCTGTATAATTTCTCTTATAATTTATCATAAATAATTCAGTCTACTAAGATAGCGCTTATGAGACTAATAATCAATGAAAACAGCTTCAAAAATCTCAGTCAAGATTAATCCTAAATATTTTTTTAATATTTTCTCAAATATAAAATGAAAAAGCAGCTACCTCTGCCCCATACAAATTAACTAATATAGGTTTCGTATAAAAACACTTTTCTATCAACTATTCGTCATTAAAAAACGAATTACGCCACATAACATCTGCTTGATCGATCATACCCACATGTTTTATAATGAGAAATAAGAGAAAGGTTAGGCTTAATATTCTTTCCCCAACCTTCATCTTAGAATATTTGAATAATTTCTAATAATGCTTTCATTATGCAGTTTAACAAAGACGTACTCAACTAAAAGCCCACACTATGCTGTTAAATAGTGTCTTCCAGCAAAGGGCATGATTTACCACGCAGATTAAAAAATTTAAACATCTGCCCTTTCAAATCAGTCTCTCCCATATCAAAATGATAGAATACCTTCCTGCATCACACCTTGCTATCACAGAACACACCACCCCTCCTATTATCCCTAGAAACAATTTACAGGCTTGGGAGTATAACATCCTTTTTCTAGCGACAAAACCGTCTTAAACGTGCATAATTTCAGATTCTTTTACGGCTAAAATTTTATCAATATCAGCAATAGTTTCATCTGTGAGTTTTTGAACTTTTTCAGACAAACTATGGGCTTCATCTTGTCCAATTTCACCATCTTTTTCTAACTTTTTCAAATTGTCCAGACCATCCCGACGGACATGACGTGTAGCAACACGCGCTTGCTCTGCATAGTGATGCGCAATTTTTACAAGTTCTTTACGGCGCTCTTCATTCAACTCAGGCAAAGGAATACGTAGATTCGTACCATCAGTTATGGGATTTAAACCAAGACCAGAATCGCGAATAGCGCGCTCTACAGCTCCGACCATCGTTTTATCCCATACAGAAACAGAAAGCATCCGAGGTTCGGGAACAGAAATATTAGCAACCTGATTTATATGCACAACAGAACCATAAGATTCAACGGTCAACGGCTCTAATAAACTGGCCGATGCACGTCCAGTCCGCAAACCACCTAATTCATGTTTAAAAGCCGTAATAGCACCATCCATGCGACGTTTCAGATCATCCATAATTGATGTAACATTCATATTTCTGTCTCCTTCAATTGTCCTTTGAAGCTTACCCTTATTCCGATACTATTGTAAAGCGTCCTGTTCCATTCAAGACCTTAGCCAAACCGCCTTTTTCATGAATGGAATACACAATAATCGGTACATTGTTCTCACGTGCTAAAGTGACCGCCGTTGAATCCATAACAGATAATCCCCATTGCAAAACTTCAACATGTGTTAATTGGTCAAAACGCTTAGCCGTAGGGTCTATTTTTGGATCTGCTGAATAAATACCATCAACTTGTGTTCCTTTAAGAAGGACATCCGCACCAATTTCTGCTGCACGTAAAGTAGCAGCAGAATCAGTGGTAAAAAATGGATTTCCTGTACCACCTGCAAAAATAACAACTTTTCCCTGATTCATATAAGCTATTGCTTTACGTTGCGAGAAACTTTCACAAATTTGTGGCATAGCAATCGCAGAGAGTACAACAGTTTCAACCCCTAATTTTGTCAAAGATGTTCGCAATGCTAAAGAGTTAATAGCAGTTGCAAGCATTCCCATATGATCACCTGTCACTCGGTCCCCACCATGCGAAGCAACAGCAACGCCACGAAAAATATTTCCCCCACCGATAACAACCGCAACTTCTATCCCCATTGTGCGCACTTCTGCAATATCAGCGGCAATACGGTCTACAACAGAAACATCAATGCCAAAATTCTGCCCTCCCATAAGAGCTTCACCAGAAGCCTTTAAAAGAATACGTTTATACGGAAGTGCTAATGCCATTAATAATCTCCCCAAAAGCCTATTTACTTTTTGCTTTTGACATCACGAAGGGCACCACTTTTTTCACGTGACGCCCTCTCAACAATTACATTGTTCCCCTCAGAGATTCTACAACCAACGATATGACTTTAAATCTCTGTTCAAGAGTTTGCAATAACTAGCCTTTTACAGCAGCAGCAACCTCTGCAGCAAAATCAGACTCCTCTTTTTCCACACCTTCACCTAATGCAAAACGAATAAAGCCTGTAATTTTTGCTGGAGCACCAATTGATTTCTCAGCATCCTTTAAAGCGGCCTCAACAGTTATATCAGGATTCATAACAAAAGCTTGAGAAAGCAAAACAACCTCTTCAAAAAACTTACGCATACGTCCTTCTACCATTTTTTCAATGATATTTTCAGGTTTTCCAGACTGACGTGCTTGATCTGAAAAAATTGCTTTTTCACGCTCAACAGCAGTAGCATCAACATCTTGAGCTGTAAGTGCTAATGGATTGGTTGCCGCAATATGCATCGCGACCTGCCGACCAAAAGCAAGAGCAGCTTCCTTATTTCCTGTTGTTTCAATCGCAACCAAAACACCAAGTTTTCCAAGCCCATCAGCCACACTATTGTGTATATAAGTCGCAACAACACCATTCTCAACAGACAATTTAGCGGAACGACGAAATGTCATATTTTCGCCAATTGTACCAATTGCATCTTTAATCGTAAGCTCTACAGTCTTCTCAGAGCCTGGATAAAGAGAAACAGAAACAGATTCAACATCCCCTGGCGTATCTAAGGCAGCAGTTGCTACTTTACGCACAATGTCTTGGAATCCATCATTGCGTGCAACAAAATCTGTTTCAGAATTAATCTCAACCAAAACTGCATGTGAATCTTTTGATACGACTCCGATTAATCCCTCAGCTGCTGTACGACCAGCCTTTTTATCTGCTTTAGCTATTCCTTTTTTACGAAGCCAATCAACAGCAGCTTCCATATCACCATTGGTCTCTGCTAGAGCGGCTTTACAGTCCATCATACCAGCGCCAGATAGTCCTCGAAGTTCTTTTACTTGTGCAGCAGTAATGCTCATATTTGCCTCTTTATTTTGTAACAGTGAAAGCGTGCAAAATCCCTCTGCACGCCTATAACTTCTTTTTTAGACAATAAAAGTACCTTAATTAGGCGTTTTATATTATTCAGAAACTTCTGAAACTGCATTTTCTTCCAAAATAGGCTCCACAGGTGCATCAACTTGAGCTCCTAAATCGATACCCATTGCTCCTTGCTGGCGTGCAATACCATCAAGAGCAGCACGGGCAAAAAGATCGCAATAAAGAGAAATTGCACGTGAAGCATCGTCATTACCTGGTATTGGATGTGTTACGTCATCGGGATCACAATTGGTATCAATAATAGCAATCACTGGAATACCTAAACGTTTTGCTTCTTGGAGTGCAATATTTTCTTTATTCGTATCGATAACAAAGATAAGATCTGGAACAGAACCCATATCTTTAATACCACCAAGCGCACGATTAAGCTTTTCACGATCACGTTCAAGATTTAAACGTTCCTTTTTGGTAAAGCCTTGCGCTTCAGCAGCAAGAATTTTATCAAGCTTCCGCAAACGATGGATCGAATTGGAAATCGTTTTCCAGTTTGTGAGCATGCCGCCAAGCCAACGTGCATTAACGTAATACTGGGCGGAACGATTCGCCGCATCTGCGATAATGTCAGATGCTTGCCGTTTCGTACCAACAAAGAGAATACGACCACCACGCGCTACAGTATCTGAAACAAGTTTAAGCGCTTGGTGTAAAAGTGGAACGGTCTGAGCAAGGTCAATAATATGGATATTATTACGCTGACCATAAATATAGGGAGTCATTTTGGGATTCCAGCGATGAGTCTGGTGACCAAAATGCACACCGGCTTCTAAAAGCTGGTGCATAGTAAAATCGGGTAGTGCCATAAATCTTATCCTTTCCGGTTCAACCTCCGCGGAAAAAGCAGAAAGACCTGCTACCGGCGGATGCTTGCTAGAATTTTCTCACAGATCATCTGCAAACACCCAGACTCCGCGTGTGGAATAGCGCAAACATACTAATATTTGATTCTTTTTCAAGTTATTTTCTTTAATCATTTAATATTTGCATTTTCACATTGATTAAGATCTTTTCCAAGTTCCAAGAATTCGAGACTGTTCAATTTTGCACGCACTGAAAAAGTTCCATAATCTATATGAAGATCACGCATGACACCATTCTCACGTAAGAGAAAACTGCTACGATAAACCGGCAAACCATCTTTATTTTCTCCATCATCAAAATAAGAAATTGTAACAGGCCAATATTCTTCTTCATCCAATTTTCTTACTTTTTCCGTTTCGCTATCAGATAAAAGCGTCTTCTTTTCCCCTATGACGATACTTTCTTTTATAACTTTATCTGCTTTATTTGTCCCATCAAATACAGTAACATTGTAAAAATGATCTCCTGCTTTTGCATGGCGGATAATATTTTTTAGTTGCATTATTGGAAATTCAGCCATTGCAAGCTTATACTCTTTTTCCTTTGGCTTTTTTAAGGTAACTGTAATACCATCTTGAGTACGCTCCGCAACCCCCTCGGCACGATGCACAACCTCTTCTCCCTCTTGATCTGTGATATTAAAACGAAATGTACGGCTGTCTCCTGTCTCATAACTCGTCGTCTGTTGATCCGTCAAACGTACTGGCATATCTTCAATGTGAACACGGCTAATGAAACGAAAACGTGTGCTATAGCCTTGGCATGCCGAACCAGTAAGCTCGTAAACCATTCGTCCTGACATCGCAGAAATTGTCATTTCATGAGAAACACTATCGAGATGAAAATCATAAATTGCTCGATGAGGCACAATAAAAATGGGCTCTTCAGCTCTCGCAGTACATAAAAAAACAATATATAAAATTATTATAAATAATGATCTAATCATTCCCAACTTCCGAACTTTATCCCCGTTGCATAACATCATACAATAAGGCAAAAAAGGCTAATTTCTCAATTAACCACACATTTTCTTAAATCAAAAAATAGATTATGCAATGAATATATTATAGAGCAGCTATGGAGTTAACATTATGACCAATATGATTGAAAAAAACTTAGAGAAGTTCGGAATCACTCTTCCTGAAGTAATCTCCCCCCTTGCCAATTACCTCACCACTTCACAAAGTGGCAATCAACTCTTTATTTCTGGACAACTCCCTCTTATTAATGGAAAACCAATAGCCATCGGTAAAGTTGGTGCAACTGTGAATACCGAACAAGCCCAAAAAGCATCCGAAGCTTGCGCTCTCAATATTCTCGCGCAACTCAAGGCAACTCTGGGTGACTTAAATAAAATAAAACGTGTGGTAAAAATTACTGTTTTTGTGGCTGTAGATTCTCATTTTACCGATATTCCTTTTGTTGCCAATGGAGCTTCTAATTTATTCGTCAATATCCTTGGTGAAATTGGAAAACACGCCCGTTCTGCTATTGGTGTTGCCTCTCTTCCTATGGATGTTCCTGTAGAAGTTGAAGCCATCATAGAAATCTAAACCTTCATTAAGACAGTGCACCATCCTAAATATAACTGAAGTCAAAATACTTCTTTGTCTTACACTCTGATAAACCTTGCATTTTTTCGTTTTTAAATTAGAATCTTTAAATTACAATAAAAGGAAATATTTGTATGAAACAAGTTTACGACAATAACAATATTTTTGCTAAATTGATTCGCAATGAAATCCCTTCTGTTCGTGTCTACGAAGATGATGATGTTATTGGATTTATGGATATCATGCCACAGGCACCAGGTCATACGCTAGTCATTCCTAAAAAAGGCTCGAGAAACTTACTTGATGCGGATACTGAAACATTATTTCCTGTTATTAAAGCTGTTCAAAAAATTGCAAATGCCGTCAAAAAAGCCTTTCAGGCAGATGGCATAACTGTCATGCAATTTAATGAAGCAGCTAGTCAACAAACCGTTTATCACCTCCATTTTCATATTATACCACGTATGGAGGGAATAGAACTTACCCCTCATAATGATATGATAACGCCTACAGAAATACTTGAAGAGAATGCAAAAAAAATCCGTGCTGCCTTATAACACACTCTTAAGTTGGTGAGCTTTTTTTTCCTACACGTTTTTTTGTAAAATTTTCCATTTTACTTTTCTTTGAACTTACAGATATATCGGAAGATGAAATTTCTAACTGTAGGCTTTCTTTTTTACCATTTGATTTTTGTGTCAATACGCGAACGATACCACCATTGCGTAACTTTCCAAATAAAATTTCATCAGCTAATGGCTTTTTAATATATTCTTGTATAACACGCCCTAATGGGCGTGCTCCCATCTGAGAATCATATCCTTTATTGGAAAGCCATAAAGTTGCTGAAGGGCTTAATTCAAAACAAATTCCCCGATCAGCTAATTGTGCTTCAAGCTGAAAAATAAATTTTTGCACTATCTGATTGATGATTAAATGAGATAAAGGTGCAAACGGAATAATTGCATCTAACCGATTACGAAATTCTGGTGTAAATAACCGATTGATTGCTTCTATATCCTCACCATCACGATGTACTTTCCCAAATCCAATAGCTGATTTTGCCATATCTGAAGCACCCGCATTGGTCGTCATAATCAAAATAACATTGCGGAAATCAATTTTCTTACCATTATGGTCTGTTAATCTACCATAATCCATTACCTGCAATAAAATATTAAATAACTCTGGATGCGCTTTCTCAATCTCATCTAGCAATAGAACTGCGTGAGGTTTCTGATCAACGGCATCTGTAAGGAGACCTCCTTGATCAAACCCTATATAACCTGGAGGTGCTCCGATTAAACGTGCTATCGTATGCCGTTCCATATATTCTGACATATCAAAACGCAATAATTCAATGCCTAAAGATGATGCAAGCTGTTTTGCAACTTCAGTTTTTCCTACACCTGTTGGTCCTGAAAATAAATAACTTCCTATTGGTTTATCCGGTTCGCGTAAACCTGCTCGCGCCAATTTTATGGATGAAACTAAGATGGAAATTGCCTGATCTTGACCATAAACAACATGTTTGAGTTCTCTTTCAAGCTTACTCAGTATCTTCTGATCATTCCGGGAAACTGTTTTTGGTGGAATTCTTGCAATTGTAGCAACAGTCGCTTCAATTTCTTTAACACCTATACTCTTCTTGCGTTGTTTTTGTGGCAAAAGCTTTTGCGCTGCGCCACTTTCATCAATAATATCAATTGCTTTGTCAGGTAACCTACGATCAATTATATAACGTGAAGATAATTCTACAGATGCCTTCATCGCCTGATCTGTATATTTAATCTGATGAAAATCTTCAAAGTAAGGCTTCATCCCTTGCAAAATCTTAATCGCATCTGTAACAGAAGGTTCATTAATATCAATCTTCTGAAAACGACGCTCTAAAGCGCGATCTTGTTCAAAGAATTTGCGGTATTCTCTATAAGTCGTCGAACCAATACATCGCATAGTTCCAGAAGATAATACAGGTTTCAAAAGATTTGCTGCATCCATATTTCCCCCTAATGTCGCTCCTGCTCCAATTAAGGTATGAATTTCATCAATAAATAAAATAGCATCTGGATACAGCTCAAACTCTTTAATAACTTGCTTTAAGCGTTCTTCAAAATCACCGCGATAACGTGTACCTGCAACAAGTCCCCCCATATCAAGAGAAAATATTGTTGCATTTGATAAAACTTCAGGTACTTGCCCATCAACAATGCGTTTTGCTAATCCCTCAATTATAGCGGTTTTCCCCACTCCAGGATCACCAACCAAAAGCGGATTGTTTTTCGACCTTCGACATAAAATCTGAATCATGCGTGAAATTTCTATTTCACGGCCAATTAATAAATCAATTTTTCCATTACGTGCTTTACAATTGAGATCAACACAATAATTCGTTAAAGCACTTGTTCCTCTTTCACCATTATCCGAAATCTGCTGATCTAATTGCTCTTCAAGTCCTTCAAGTAACATGGATAACCCATCATCACGCGTGACACCCTGTGAAATAAAACGTACAGCATCATAGCGTGTCATTCCCATCTCTTGAAGAAAATATGCTGCATGGCTTTCACGTTCAGAAAAAATTGCAACAAGAACATTTGCCCCCGATACTTCATCTTTTCCAGCCGATTGTGCATGAATCACCGCACGTTGGATAACACGCTGGAAAAAAGCTGTAGGCTTTGTATCCTCATCAGCTCTAATCTGTTCATCTAACTCTGAGCGAAGATAATTGGTTAAGCGCTCTCGCAATTCCTCCACATCTACTTGGCAAGCCTGAATAACGGAATTTGCATCGGCATCATCTAACAGCGCAAGTAGAAGATGCTCTAATGTTGCATATTCATGCCGTGCTTGAGTAGCAATTGTTAATGCACGATGTAAAACCTCTTCAAGACTAGGTGTAAAAGATGGCATAGCTCCTCACTTCCATTCCATTACACATTGTAACGGATGTTCATTTTGACGCGCACATTCTCTCACTTGTAATATTTTCATTTCAGCGACTTCATAAGTATAAGTCCCACATTCTCCTATCCCATTGTGATGAACATTTAACATTATCCGCGTTGCCTCTTCGAAACTTTTTTTAAAAAAGTTCTTCAAAACAAAAACAACAAAATCCATAGGTGTGTAATCATCATTAAGCAAAAAAACTCGACATAATTTAGGTTTTTCGAGTTTTTCTCTAGCCTTAGGCATTATAACCGCACCATGTCTACCTTCATCCCAATTCTTGCCCTTTTCATTATGCATAATATGAGCTATAGAGTTTATTATGAGCGTCTGTCCCATTATCGTTTTCCATGCAGCACATTTTTTATTAATTTTAAATTCTTTCATAACTATTGCAATACCTGTTTGTATTAGAAAAAAATTTCCCTCTATGGTTAGACTTCAATCACTCACTCATAAAATAACTTCTGTAAACAAATTAGTAATACCATTCGTCTAAATTGCATCAACAAATTACAGAAAAGGAAGCTTTATAGAAGTTTTTCAGGATAAATGGAGAAATAGGATACTGCAAGTGTATATTAATTATCAAAAAATTATGCGCTACTGTAAAACAATAGCAATTTCTTTTGTTGTGTTAGCTTTTTCTTACTGTTGGGCATCAGCCACACCTCAAGGCGCCTATCCTGATAAGTATGCGGCTATTGTTATAGATGCTACTACGGGAAAAACTCTATTTCAAGCCAATGCAACACTGAAACGTTATCCTGCTTCTTTAACAAAAATGATGACATTGTACTTACTCTTTGAAGCTATGCAGATGCGTCGTGTGACACCCAATACACCAATTCCTGTTTCACATTATGCAGCAATGCGTCCACCGACAAAAATTGGGTTTAAAGCAGGCCAAACAATTTCTGCAGAATCAGCAGCTAAAGCACTCATTACAAGATCTGCAAATGATGTTGCTGCTGCCATTGCAGAATATCTTGGAGGTAGTGAAAAAAAATTCGCTCAAATGATGACAGCAAAAGCTCATAAACTTGGCATGAAACATACACATTTCGCAAATGCTTCAGGACTTCCGGATGTGCGCAATTATTCTACAGCACGAGATATAGCGACTTTGTCCTTAGCTTTACGTAAACATTTTCCCAAACAATATAAATTGTTCAAAACAAAAAGTTTTAATTTCCGTGGACATAAAATTAACAGCCACAATAAACTTGTTAAAATAATGAAAGGTGTCGATGGAATTAAAACAGGATACACACAAATGTCAGGTTCTAATTTAGCAACTTCGATGCGTCTTGAGGGGCGCTCTATTGTCGCTGTTGTTATGGGAGGTAAATCATCTACTGCACGTGACGAGCATATGGCTAGCTTATTGAATCAATATTTGCCCAAAGCAAGCCAAATGAAAAGTGGTGAACATTTAATAGCTTCTGTACGCTATCACTTACCCACTGGCGCCAATACTCCTATACCAACCATTAAAGATGATTTAAGTAATTTTGACGATGAAATTTCGACTATGTTGACAGCATTTGCAGAACAACCTAAAAACTCCAACATCGCAATAACGGCTGTAAATAAGGTAATTATACCAATACCGAACCCTCAAAAAACTATACCGGTTGAGACTCATAAAATTGTAACAGCCTCTTTGTCCGAAAATGCCGGATGGGCTATCCAAATAGGTTCTCTTCCTAGTGAAGAACAAGCAAAAACTCTACTTTTAAAAGCAAAAAATATAGCTTTTTCTACTTTAAAGCACGCATCTTCACATATGCAACTGTTTGAAAAGAATGGGCAGCGTTATTACCGGGCGCGCTTTACAGGGTTTCAATCAAAAAAAGCTGCATTTGATGCTTGTTCTACATTAAAGAAAGCAAATTTTAACTGCTATACTGTAGCCTACTAAAAAATTTTGAATTCTGCGTTAAGGATAGTATTATGACAGATAATGCTTTTGCTTCATTCCATAAAAAAGAAATTTTATTGAAGCAATCATCCCTTCTTTCATTGCGTTCTCTTCACGATGCTGCTGCAAAACTTACTGGTTTAAAATATAATTCGACTGCATTAGATACACAATCTCTTGTTAACCTTCTCATTTGCCAAACAATGCGCAACCGTCGTCTCATAATGCCTCCTGTACGCATTCATTTACGCGTTGCGAGCCAAACTGGTAATGTGCCTATTAAAATCCGTCTAGGAGCAACAAATATTTAATTCTACAGACCATCTCTAAAAAACTATTTTATTATTAACCATTATCTATAGCCTTAGAAAACCCTTTGATAAACATACTTTTTTCTTAAATTGTGGAATTGTTTTGACAGCTTTTCCAACTATCCAATATCTCCAAGCCTTCAATAAAACCATTGTTAAGAACATAAAAAACATCCAATATTTTTCCACTTTTGGATTTAATATAAAAAATTATCCTTGATATCTTTTTGGAAAAATGAATAGCTTCATTGGATGAAAGCTTATCATTTTAGGAATTATTCTAAACGTTCAATAAAGAAAGTCCCTCTTACTAATGCTCCCCTGACAACATAAACGCTGTAAAAAATAATCTCACTCCTCTTACTTGTATTTCTTTCAACAGACAAAGCAAATTGGAAAATAAAAATACTACCGATGAAAAAACGTAAAAGAAATTATCAGATTAAATATTATGATAACGATTTCCATAAGATTTTAATTTATAATTATAATTTATTTTTTGCATATTGAATAAGAGATTTTCGTAAAATTCTCTTATTTTCCTTCTTATATTGAATCAGTCAAAATCGTCCGCCTGCTCATCACGAGAAAGATTGGCATATAAACTATTTAAAAAAGGAAACAAATATCCCTTATGAATTATTTCAAGTATTAGGATCTTTTGTAACATTGAACGTTGAAAAAAGGATGATAGTGCTGGTTTTCTCCCTTTATAAATAAAGATGCTAATACTCTATAGATTTTATACCATTCATGGAATGACTTACATTATACTACTCATATTCAAGATGCTGATTTATAAAGATAATTCATTATTTTGCATGTTAGATGATAATCTCGAATATCGTAAGATTCTCTCATTTGAAACTTGTTTATGTTGAATTAATAAAAACCGTTCTCTTGCATGTTATGGGCGAGATTAGTGTGTGGCGTAAAACTGTACCCAAAATACTCAAAATACCTATAATGAACCATTTCAAATGCTAAGGGCTTTGATCCCTGTACGGGGGGGCTTGGCAAAGTGTGCAATCATGCCCAGCGTACTCTTTTTATTAAGCATAAAGATGGGACAACTCAATGGATTTACCGTTATTATATCATTCACGGGTGCCATCGCGAAATGAGCTTAGGAGCGTTGAGAAATATTTTTTAAACGAACTCACGAACAAGTAACACGATAATGTTCTATCGTGTGCATTCTATTCTCATGAAAATTTTTATAAATATTTCCTAATGTATACGTTATTATTTATTTTAATTTTTTTGTCGGTACAGAATTTATAAATAAAAAAGATATTCCCAATATATCTTTAATTATTGTAAATTAGTGTTTCTTTTCAAGATATTTTTTTACCATATAGGTAGCAAAAAACTTCACTTTTAAAAAATTAAAATCTTTAAAAATCTCTCTTTATCATAATTATTCAGATTTAAAATAAATTTTCCTTGGATACTCAGGTATAATCTTCCATTACTTAAAAGATATGGCTATGGAAACTTTTTAAAACCATAAAACCCAGCTAAAAAAATAATGGTAAATTGATCACTAATTTTACTTTACGCTTTTTTATTTTTTCCATTTTAGGACAAATCAAACATATATCAACAATACGCTCTCTCCAAACTTGTATCAACAGCTACTATTCGTTAAGAAAGCACTGAGCCATCTCAAATTTATTTTAAGCATGCTGCTGAATTAACTTGGAGTTTTGATTTATAAGGAACAAAAAACATAAGCTTTATCAGGAAATACGATTCTTCTCCAAAACGTCCAGTTATGGATTGAAAAATGTTCTAGCTCTTAACAAGATATTGCATTGACTGCAAGACCACCTTTACTTGTCTCTTTATAGCGTTCACTCATATCATGACCAGTCTGGCGCATTGTTTCTATACAAGCATCAAGAGAAACAAAATGATCTCCATTACCATATAATGCAAGAGAAGAAGCCGTTACCGCCTTAACAGCTCCCATTGCATTACGCTCAATACAAGGAACTTGTACAAGACCTGCAACAGGATCACATGTCATTCCCAAATGATGTTCAAGCGCAATTTCTGCCGCATTTTCAATTTGAGCTGGTGTTCCACCTAATGCTGCGGTCAACCCTGCTGCGGCCATTGAAGATGCCGTTCCAACTTCACCTTGACACCCAACTTCTGCACCAGAAATAGAGGCATTATGTTTGATAACACCGCCTATAGCTGCTGCCGTTAATAGAAAATTATGTATTCCCTCTCGATCTGAATCATCATTAAATTGAAGATAATAACGCAAAACGGCTGGGACAACACCAGCTGCGCCATTTGTTGGTGCTGTAACAACACGACCACCTGCTGCATTTTCCTCATTGACTGCTATAGCATATACCGAAAGCCAATCATTTGCCCAAAGTGGATAATTGTGATTTTTCCTTTGATTTTCCAAAAGCGTTTCATGCAGCTTTTTAGCACGCCTTAGAACACGCAATCCACCAGGCAACTCACCTTCTTGTGAAAGACCTCTATCAATGCAATTTGTCATCGCTGAAAAAATTTCATCAAGCCCTACATCAAGAGAAGAACGCTCTATCTTTGTTTCTTCATTTAAGCGCTTCATTTCAGCAATTGAAAGTCCTGATTTTTCTGCCATTGATAACATTGTACAAGCAGAATCGAATGGATATGGTACCTCAAATGCTTCTGGTTGTATATTATCATTCATATGGCTTAATTCATCCTCAGTCACAACAAAGCCACCACCGATAGAATAATAAATCTGCCGCAACAGAACATTCCCATCAGTATTAAGTCCTTCAAAGGCTAGTCCATTTGTATGTCCAGGGAGGATTTGCTTTCGTTCAAAAATAAGATCACATTGCACATCAAACTGATAAGCGGGATGGCCTTCTGGTTGCACTTTTTTTTCACGTATAACTTTTTCTAACAGAAACCCCATGCTATCAGGATCAACAGTAGAAGCTTTTTCTCCTAAAAGTCCTAATATGATAGCCCTATCTGTTGCATGACCAATACCCGTGAAAGCTAACGAACCATAAAGATAAACACGTATACGAGAAACTTGAATATCAGACGACTGAGAAAAATCTCCTATCTTTTGCAAAAACATATTAGCAGCTGTCATCGGTCCCATCGTATGTGAGCTAGAAGGACCAATCCCAATTTTAAAAAGTTCAAAAACAGATAGAAACACGTATCACCTCAAAACTATAGTACAGTTTGAGCATATATGCTTTTTCATAACGTTTTTCCCGTTTAAAATCAAATTGCGAGATAAACTAAAAAAATAACAGCAATAAACACGAATGTCGCTCGTCTTGCTACCACCCAACACTTTCTTTCTATAGTGTTTTCCATTAGCCAACCTTCAAAACGGGCAATGCCCCTAGAGTCACCACTCCTAATGTTCCAAGCGTAGTAAAATAAGTGTTAATATGCAATATTAAAATTCAATAAGGATGAGAAATCTTATCGGAAATATTTTTCATAATGCACTAAGTTCTTCAAAACGTATGCTTAATTGTATGAAATATTTTATGGGTATGTTTCAATGAAACGTACAAAGTTTTCTAACGATTCTCGTTCTGTCTCAAACTTGTTTTCTGGAGCACTCATATCGCGATAACCAAGTGCCATACCACAGATAATATGGCGATCAGAAGGAATAGATAAAAGCGTACGAATCTGTTTATGATAATCAGCAAAAGCAGCTTGAGGACAGGTATCTAATCCAAATCCACGTGCAGCTAACATAATGGTCTGCATAAACATACCCAAATCAAGCCAACTCCCTATTTCCATGTCGTGATCCATTGTAAATAAGAGTCCTACAGGTGCATCAAAAAATAAAAAATTTCGCGCCTTTTGATGAAGTATTTTTTCTTTATCTCCTTTTTGAATTCCAAGACTCTGATAAAGATCCAAACCAACTTTTCGACGCCTTGAAATATAAGGCTCACGCCACTGACGTGGATAATAACTATATTCACGCTCTCCTTTTACACCTGAAAGCACAAGTTGTGAAAGCTCTTGCCCTACTTTCTGTAATACACTTCCTGTAAGCACAATCACTTGCCATGGCTGAATATTTGTTCCAGATGGTGCACGTGCTGCAAGTTTTAAGATTTCTTTGATTGTTTCCAAACTAACTGGCTGATCAGTAAAAGCGCGAATTGACTTTCGTGACAAAATAGATTGAAAAACACTCATAGGAGAAACTGTCATTGTTTTTACTTTCTTTATGAAAAATAATTTTTTCTTATCAAGGACAATATACTGCGAAAATACCTTTGCAGCTTTTTCAAACACTCTATTTCTTTAAATGACTTACACATTTCACGCAGTGTTAAATATCCCCCTTAGAGATAGTATAACCTATCCCTTTTAAGAGAAAGAAAATTGTCTAAAAGCAGACAAAATAAATTTTATAATCAATGACTAACCCCCAACTCCGCTAAGCTCTCAAAAAAACTCTCCTCAATTCGTTCTAAATCCTGTAGAAGATCATCAACATCATGCTGCATCTGCTTTAAATCAGCTCGTTTTTTATGAATTCCTGCAATTAATTTCTTAAGCTTTTTCTCATCATCTGGTGGTTTTCCAACTATTGTCAACATATCAGATATTTCAGACAACGAAAATTTAACTCTTTTAGCACGCAGTATTTGCTTTAACTTATGACGATCCGTTTGTGTATAAAGCCGTGTACTTCCACGCCGAAAAGGACTAAGAAGTCCCTCTTCTTCATAATAACGCAAAGTTCGAGCTGTTATTGAAAACTCACGTGTTAATTTTCCAATTGAATAATATTCGTACATTTTATCATTCTGTCTGCATAGATCACATTGTTATAAGAAATGTGTCTATTTTTTATAAAAAACTTAGTAAGCACCCTAATCTCTACTTTCCTGCATTCTAATTTATAAGAAAATACATTCTTATCATACAAGCATTGTATAGTAGAGAATCAATTATTTTTTAGATTACAGAAAAGACTATTGACCTTTCATTATAAGTCCTTTTAAATCTTTATAGAAGATATCAATCAAAAATTTTCCTAAAATTCAAAATCAATCATTATTTGATTTGTAGATAATCACTCTTTTCCTTGAATATGGCTTTTGAGTTTTACATATTTTGGAAAAATTCTATACTGCTTTTAGAAATTAAGAAACTTTAAAATAAAGTAACAAAAAAGATAAACATCATTACAAAATAATAAGCTACTAAAGACGTTCCAAATAACTGTCGCCTTATAATTTTTGACATTTTCAAGAAAATATGTAACTTCTGCATTTTGAGATAAAAAAACGTCTGAACTTTCTATTCAGACGTTTTTATATTATGTGATGTTGTATTTAAATTATTCAGCAACGGCCCCGGTTGTCATATTTGTCAACATAGCCTTAGCCACTTCGTTATTACTAGACTTACGCTGCTCATCTACAATCAAATCATCACGAACCGCAGCAATACGACGGATTTGAGAAATCGTACCACCTGTACCTGCTGGAATAAGACGACCGACAATAACGTTCTCTTTAAGTCCTTGCAAAGTATCAATTTTACCAGAAACTGCTGCTTCAGTAAGAACACGTGTTGTTTCCTGAAACGATGCCGCCGAAATGAAAGAAGGCGTTTGAAGAGAAGCTTTTGTAATTCCAAGAAGAATGGGATTACCAGATGCTGGTTTCTTCCCTTCTGCAATCAAATTATCATTGATTTCATCAAGTTCAATACGATCAACATTATCACCTGGAATATAACCAGAATCTCCAGATTCAGTAATTTCAACTTTTTGCAACATTTGACGAACAATCACTTCAATGTGCTTATCATTAATAAGAACTCCCTGTAAACGATAAACCTCCTGAATCTCATTAACAAGATAAGATGCCAAAGCTTCAACCCCCTTAATCGCCAAGATATCATGAGGTGCTGGATTACCATCAAGGATATAATCTCCCTTTTCAATTTGATCGCCTTCTTGGAAGTGAAACAACTTACCTTTTGGAATCAAATATTCTACTGCCTCAAGAGTTTCATCATTTGGTTCAATAATGATACGACGTTTATTCTTATAACCACGGCCGAATCGAATCGTACCACTTACTTCAGCAATAATCGCATGATCCTTTGGACGACGCGCTTCAAAAAGCTCAGCCACACGTGGTAAACCACCCGTAATATCTTTCGTCTTGGCACTTTCCATTGGCAAACGAGCAATAACATCACCAGCCTTAACATGAGCACCAAGCTCAACAGAAAGAATAGTTTCCACTGACATCATATAACGGGCTTCACCTCCCTTATACAATTTAGCAATGGATTCACCTTCTTTATCTGTGTGAATAATAATGGCTGGTTTAAGATCCGCACCACGTGGATTAGCGCGCCAATCAATCACCAAACGCTTTGTAATACCCGTAGATTCATCAGCTGTTTCAGTGACAGATAGACCATCAACCATATCTTCAAAACCCACATATCCTTCAACTTCCGTTAAAATTGGACGTGTATAAGGATCCCATTCTGCTATACGTTGGCCACGTTTAACCACATCACCATCATCAACAAAAATATGAGCACCATAGCTAACACGATGTACAACGCGCTCTTTTCCTAACTCATCCTTGATAAGGATAGCCATATTACGCCCCATAACAACCAATTGGCCTTCAGAGTTACGAACCACATTACGATTACGAATCTCCACCTTACCTTCATAAGATGCCTCTAAATACGATGAATCAACAACCTGCGCAGTTCCTCCTAAGTGGAAAGTACGCATAGTAAGCTGTGTTCCCGGCTCACCAATGGATTGAGCAGCAATAACACCAACGGCTTCTCCCTGATTAACAGGTGTTCCACGCGCCAAATCACGACCATAGCATTTTGCACAAACACCAAGACGTGTTTCACATGTTAAAGCAGAGCGAATTTGAACAGATTGAATCCCAGCTGCTTCAATCTTCGCAACATCAGCTTCCTCAATCATTGCTCCACCTTCAAGGATAACCTCTCCAGAGACAGGATGTAGAATATCAACAAGCGCTGTACGACCAAGAATTCTTTGCCCAATGGAGGCAACAATTTGTCCTGCATCAACAATCGGCTGCATGGTAAGCCCTTTTGCGGTACCACAATCAACTGCTGAAATAATAGCATCCTGTGCAACATCAACAAGACGCCGTGTTAAATAACCAGAGTTCGCCGTCTTTAACGCAGTATCAGCAAGTCCTTTACGTGCACCATGCGTGGAATTGAAGTACTCATTAACAGTTAGACCTTCTTTAAAATTTGAAATAATGGGCGTTTCAATAATTTCACCCGATGGTTTTGCCATTAATCCACGCATACCGGCCAATTGTCTCATCTGGTTAGCAGAACCACGAGCACCAGAGTGCGACATCATATAGATCGAATTCATCGGCCGTTGACGACCTGTTTTAGGATCAAAATCGACGGCTTGAATACGTTTCATCATTTCATCTGCAACGCGATCTGTACATTTACCCCAAGCATCTACAACCTTATTGTATTTTTCACCTTGTGTAATCAAACCATCATTATATTGCTGTTCGTACTCCTTAGCCAAAGCTTCTGTTTCTGCAACTAAACGAGACTTACTATCAGGAATAACCATATCATCCTTACCGAATGAAATTCCTGCACGACAAGCATAAGAAAAGCCAAGCTGCATAATACGGTCACAAAAAATAACCGTCTCTTTTTGTCCACAGTGCCGATAAACATGATCAATCATTTTAGAAATATTCTTTTTCGTCATCTCTTGATTGACAATATCAAATGAGATATCCGCACTTCTTGGCAAAAGCTCACCGATAATCAAACGACCAGGTGTCGTATCATAAAGTTTAGAAACTTCTTTTCCATCCTTCCCAATATTCTTAACACGGCCTTTAATCTTCGTATGAAGCGTTACAACCTTATTTTCCAAGGCATAATGAAGCTCACCTATATCAGAAAAGGCCATTCCTTCACCTGGTTCTTTTTCAGAAACAATTGAAAGATAATAAAGACCAAGAACCATATCCTGTGAGGGAACAATAATGGGAGCACCATTGGCCGGATGAAGAATATTATTGGTGGACATCATCAAAACACGGGCTTCAAGCTGTGCTTCAAGAGAAAGCGGAACGTGAACCGCCATCTGATCACCATCAAAATCTGCATTAAAAGCAGTACACACCAGTGGATGAAGTTGAATAGCTTTGCCTTCAATTAAGATAGGTTCAAAAGCCTGAATCCCCAAACGGTGCAATGTTGGCGCACGGTTGAGTAAAACAGGGTGTTCACGAATAACCTCATCCAAGATATCCCAAACTTCTGGATGTTCTTTTTCAACAAGCTTCTTTGCCTGCTTTACCGTTGATGAATAGCCTTTTGCATCAAGCCGCGCATAAATAAAAGGCTTAAATAATTCAAGAGCCATTTTTTTAGGAAGACCACATTGATGCAATTTTAATTCAGGACCCGTCACGATAACAGAACGCCCCGAGTAATCAACTCGCTTCCCAAGTAAGTTCTGACGAAACCGTCCTTGCTTGCCCTTCAACATATCTGATAGAGACTTGAGAGGACGTTTATTGGCTCCAGTAATCACACGCCCACGCCGTCCATTATCAAACAATGCATCAACAGCTTCTTGTACCATACGCTTTTCATTGCGCACGATAATTCCAGGAGCACGCAATTCAATCAGCCGTTTCAAGCGGTTATTACGATTAATAACACGCCGATAAAGATCATTCAGATCTGATGTCGCAAAACGCCCACCATCAAGCGGAACCAATGGACGCAAATCCGGTGGAATAACCGGAATTGTTTTCATTATCATCCACTCTGGCTTATTTCCAGATTCAAGAAAATTTTCAACGATTTTAAGTCGTTTAATCAATTTTTTCTGCTTTAACTCTGAAGTTGTTTCAGCTAATTCGAGACGCAAATCATTAGCGATTTTATCTAACTCCATACTAGCTAAAAGCTCGTAAATAGCTTCAGCGCCAATCATAGCTGTAAATTGATCTTCTCCGAACTCATCAATAGCAAGCATATATTCTTCTTCAGAAAGAAGCTGATGGAGCTTAAGAGATGTCAATCCTGGTTCGGTTACAATATAATTCTCAAAATAAAGAACCCGCTCAATATCTTTTAAAGTTAAATCTAAAAGTGTAGAAATACGACCTGGTAATGATTTAAGAAACCATATATGTGCAACAGGTGCCGCAAGTTCAATATGCCCCATACGCTCACGACGTACGCGCGAAAGAGTAACCTCTACACCGCATTTTTCACAAATAATGCCCTTATACTTCATGCGTTTATATTTGCCACATAGACACTCATAGTCCTTAATAGGGCCAAATATACGTGCACAAAAAAGACCATCACGTTCTGGTTTAAAAGTCCGATAATTAATAGTCTCAGGCTTCTTAATCTCACCATACGACCAGGACAAAATTTTCTCAGGACTCGCAATAGAAATACGAATAGAGTCAAATGTCTGCGCTGGCGCTTGAGGATTGAAAAGATTCATGACCTCGTGGTTCATGCTGTTCTCCTTCAAAGATTCTTAGAACCTGTTGTAATATCTCATTTATTTTATAACAGATCTTCTTTAAAATACATTTACTTTTAAAAACGACCTGTATAGCCTTAATAAGGTTATTGAGCCTCTTAAAGTAATAAGAGCGCAGCCTTTTTCCAGTGCGCTCCTTGAATTATCACTCTGCCGTATCAGACAATGCCCGCTGTGCAATAAGTTCACGCGCATCATCAAGCTCCACATTAAGAGCAAGTGAGCGCATTTCTTTTACCAACACATTAAAGCTTTCGGGTATCCCTGCCTCAAATGTATCATCACCACGCACAATTGCCTCATAGACTTTTGTCCGCCCAGCCACATCATCCGATTTTACTGTTAGCATCTCCTGCAAAGTGTATGCAGCACCATAAGCTTCAAGTGCCCATACCTCCATTTCACCAAAACGCTGACCACCAAACTGTGCCTTACCTCCTAATGGCTGCTGCGTAACAAGTGAATAGGGACCTATAGAACGTGCATGAATCTTATCATCAACAAGGTGATGCAATTTCAACATGTAAATATATCCCACCGTTACTGGACGATCAAAAGGCTCCCCAGTACGACCATCATAAAGCCTAACCTGCCCTGAACTATCTAAGCCTGCGTCTTCCAGCATCATGTTAATATCAGACTCATGTGCTCCATCAAAAACAGGCGTTGCAATTGAAACCCCTTTCTTCATCTGTAATGCCAATTTGTAGAGGCTTTCATTATCATACTGACGGACTGGTTCATTATGATTATCATCAGGCATAAGATTTTCAATACGCTGACGCAGCGGCAATATATCCCCAGTCTCTTGGTACAACTCTAACAAATCACCAATCTTCTTGCCCATCCCCGCACATGCCCAACCAAGGTGCGTCTCAAGAATTTGTCCAACATTCATACGGCTAGGCACACCAAGCGGATTCAAGACGATATCAGCATGGGTCCCATCTTCAAGAAACGGCATATCTTCTACGGGAAGAATACGTGAAACAACACCCTTATTTCCGTGACGTCCCGCCATCTTATCACCTGGTTGGATTTTACGCTTCACAGCCACAAAAACCTTCACCATTTTCATGACACCAGGAGGCATTTCATCACCTCTTTGGACCTTTTCAACTTTATCCATAAAGCGACGTTGTAATGCTTCCTTTGATTCATCATATTGCTTGCGCAAAGCTTCAATTTCATTTTGAAGTTTTTCATCCTCAACAGCAAATTGCCACCACTGGGATCGTGGATAATGCCCCATCACTGTACTATCAAGCTTTTTGCTGCCCGAAAAGCCTTTCGGACCTTCTACAGCAACTTTACCTGTCAACATATCGGTGAGGCGCGAATAAACATTGCGATCAAGAATAGACTGTTCATCATCACGGTCTTTTGCTAAACGCTCAATTTCTTCACGCTCAATTGCCATCGCACGTTCATCTTTTTCCACGCCATGGCGATTAAAAACGCGAACTTCAACAACAGTACCAAAAGTCCCAGGAGGCATACGCATAGAAGTATCACGAACATCGGATGCCTTTTCCCCAAAAATCGCACGCAGAAGCTTTTCTTCCGGCGTCATAGGACTTTCACCTTTTGGGGTAATCTTTCCAACTAAAATATCACCCGGTTGAACTTCAGCACCAATATAAATAATGCCAGCTTCATCAAGATTTCTTAACGCTTCTTCCGCAACATTAGGAATGTCGCGCGTAATTTCCTCAGGCCCAAGTTTTGTATCGCGTGCCGCAACTTCAAATTCCTCAATATGAATTGAAGTAAACACATCATCAGCAACAATGCGCTCGGATAACAAAATAGAATCTTCATAATTGTATCCATTCCAAGGCATAAAGGCTACGAGAACATTCCGCCCAAGAGCCAAATCACCAAGATCCGTGGATGGACCATCTGCAATGATATCACCTTTTTCTACCCTATCACCAACATTTACAAGAGGACGCTGATTAATACAAGTGGACTGATTAGAACGCTGAAATTTCTGTAAGCGGTAAATATCAACGCCTGATTTTGAAGGATCTAAATCTTCTGTTGCACGGATAACAATACGGGTAGCATCAACTTGATCAACAACACCACTACGTTTTGCACTCACAGCAGCTCCTGAATCGCGCGCAACTATGGATTCCATTCCCGTCCCAACAAATGGTGCTTCAGCGCGTACAAGAGGAACTGCCTGACGCTGCATGTTTGATCCCATAAGTGCACGATTCGCATCATCATTTTCCAAAAAAGGAATAAGCGCTGCTGCAACTGAAACCAACTGTTTTGGTGAAACATCCATCAAATCAACATGATCACGCGGCGCCATTAAAACTTCACCAGCATGACGGCAAACAACAAACTCTTCTATAAAACGACCTTCGCTATCTAATGAAGAATTAGCCTGAGCGACATAATGCTTTGCTTCTTCCATCGCTGAAAGATAAATAACTTCTTTTGTAACTTTTCCATCAATAATTTTTCGATATGGACTTTCAATAAAGCCATATTTGTTAACTCGCGCAAATGTTGCTAAGGAGTTGATTAGACCAATATTTGGGCCTTCTGGTGTTTCAATCGGACAAATACGACCATAATGCGTAGGATGTACGTCACGGACTTCAAAGCCCGCACGTTCACGAGTCAAACCGCCTGGACCAAGAGCAGAAAGACGGCGCTTATGGGTAATTTCCGACAATGGATTGGTTTGATCCATAAACTGCGACAATTGTGAAGACCCAAAAAACTCACGAACTGCTGCTGCAGCAGGCTTTGCATTGATCAAATCCTGTGGCATAACTGTATCAATTTCAACCGATGACATACGCTCTTTTATCGCACGCTCCATACGAAGAAGACCAATGCGATATTGATTTTCCATCAACTCCCCAACGGAACGAACGCGACGGTTGCCAAGATTATCAATATCATCAATTTCACCACGTCCATCACGCAATTCAACCAACATCTTAACAACAGCAAGAATATCCTCTTGGCGTAAAATGCGAACTGTGTCTGGACAATCAAGATCCATACGCAAATTCATCTTAACACGCCCAACAGCAGAAAGATCATAACGCTCTGGATCAAAAAACAATGAATGGAACATTGCTTCTGCTGTATCGATTGTTGGAGGCTCACCTGGACGCATTACTCGGTAAATATCAAATAACGCATCCTGCCGACTTTCATTTTTATCCACCTTCAAAGTATTGCGGATGTAAGCGCCAATATTCATGTGATCAATATCAAGAATATTGATTTGATCAGCACTAACATCAAGCAAAATTTTTAATACTTTTTCGTCAATTTCATCACCAGCCTCAAGGTAGATTTCACCTGTTTCGTAATTGACGATATCTTCAGCTAGATAACAACCTAATAAATCATCTTCACTAACTTTAACCGCTTTAAGTCCTTTTTCTGCCAAAGACTTCGCAGTACGAACTGTTAATTTTTTACCAGCCTCCGCAACGACTTCACCACTATCTGCATCTATAAGGTCAGAAATGAGCTTCATTCCTTTAAAGCGATCAACAGAATAAGGAACTCGCCATCCTTCTCCATCACGCTCATAAGTCACTTTATCATAAAACGTTGATAAAATATCTGACTCATCCATACCTAATGCCATCAAAAGACTTGTAACAGGAATTTTGCGCCGTCGATCAATACGCGCATAAACGATGTCCTTAGCATCAAACTCAATATCAAGCCAAGAACCACGATACGGAATAACACGAGCAGCAAAAAGAAGCTTTCCTGATGAATGGGACTTTCCTTTATCATGGTCAAAAAAGACACCAGGAGAACGATGCATCTGAGAAACAATAACACGCTCCGTACCATTAACAACAAAGGTACCATTCGTCGTCATTAAAGGCATATCGCCCATATAAACGCCTTGCTCTTTAATGTCTTTGATATCTTTGGAGCCAGTATCCTCATCAACATCAAAAACAATCAAACGCAATATGACCTTTAATGGGGCAGCATAAGTTAAATCACGTTGACGGCACTCTTCAACATCAAATTTTGGTAAATCAAATTCATAACCTACAAACTCAAGCATAGCTGTACCGGAAAAATCTGAAATAGGAAAAACAGATTTAAAAACAGCTTGCAAACCTTCATCTGGTCGTCCACCTTTCGGTTCCTCAACCATGAGAAACTGATCGTATGACGCTTTTTGAACCTCAATAAGATTCGGCATTTCTGCTACTTCAGGAATCTTACCAAAAAATTTGCGTACGCGCTTACGACCATTGAATTGAGACATCATTGCGTGAGTCTGAGCCATCGTCGCTCCTTGATCTTTACTCTTCAAGGTAGACCAACCTTGAAAGCCTTATATCATTAACCTGCATATGCAGACCAGTTCACTTGACACTCAATAATGAGCATCATTAACTTTCCCCACCAACATAAGCCATTTATCTTTTTGACTCTATGATGAAGGAGTAAGTAATCTAAACCTATCCCATTCCTGTTACGAAACCATTAGGAAAAGGTTTTTTACTCATTATTTTCCCTCTTTGTATTAAGAGAAAGAAATCGGCGAACATAAATGCCCGCCGATAAAATTAAATTTACTTAAGTTCCACTTTAGCACCAGCAGCTTCAAGTTGAGATTTAATTTTTTCTGCTTCTTCTTTAGAAGAAGCCTCTTTAATAGGCTTAGGTGCACCTTCAACCAGATCTTTAGCTTCTTTAAGACCAAGTCCAGTAAGAGCACGAACTTCCTTAATAACATTAATTTTTTGTGCGCCACCTTCAACAAGAATAACATCAAATTCTGTTTTTTCTTCAGCAGCTGGAGCAGCAGCACCAGCAACAGCAGCGACAGCTACAGGAGCAGCAGCCGAAACTCCCCACTTTTCTTCAAGTAACTTAGAAAGCTCAGCGGCTTCCAAAAGGGTTAGATTAGAAAGGTCTTCTACGATCTTCTCTAGATCAGCCATTTTTAAATTCCTTCAATTAAAAGATTTGAACCATTATTAAATTTTATCCAAAAAAACAGAAAAGCATTAAAGCTCTTCCATAAACGTGAACACAAACAGCCTTAAGCCGCCTTATCCTCCTGAGCATATGCTCCAATGACACGTGCAACCTGACCAGCAGGGGCATTAACAACCTGTGCAATACGGGTCGCAGGGGTAGAAATCATACCCACAAGTTTTGCACGCAACTCGTTTAATGAAGGCAATGAAGCCAATGACTTCACAGCATCTACAGTTAAACTTGTTACACCCATTGAACCGCCAAGTATGACAAATTTGTCATTGCTTTTCGCAAAATCAACAGCAACTTTCGGTGCTGTGATTGGATCTTCTGAATAAGCAATAAGTGTTTGTCCAGTAAACAAACCCACTATCGATTCAGATTCCGTGCCCTGAAGAGCGATTTTAGCAAGACGGTTTTTGGCGACTTTAACGGCACCGCCAGCTTCACCCATTTTCGAACGCAGATCATTCATCTGTGAAACTGTCAGACCGGAATAATGTGCAACAACAACAGAACCAGACTTCCGAAAAGCCTCGTTAAGCCATGTAACAAATTCGCGTTTTTCCGCTCTATTCACTGTCTCTCTCCATTTAACAGATTTACTTAAAACAAACCTGTTGGTTACCTTTGATAACATAAAATACTTCATGTCACCGATGAGGATCCTGTCCCCTTTTTCACGCACAGCGTTCAAAGGCAACCTTGGCTCAAACCCTTTAAGTCTTTTAACTCTCAGTTTTTACCCCAGTCTCATGCAGGTTTTTTTTGATTAAGATACTTAAAAGTATCACCTACAATCTCGGACAGGATATTCCGGAATTTCTCCCGGCACAACCTAAGCCCTATAAAGCTTAGATAGCTAAATGCTGATCAAAACCAGCACTTTAAAATACAATTTTGATATTCCCATACCCCAAAAAACAAAATCATAAATCAGCTTACATTAACTCTGAACGAACCGTTGCTGGATCAACTTTAACACCAACTCCCATAGTCGACGAAACAGCAACGCGTTTAATATATTCACCTTTTGCACCTTGCGGTTTGGCTTTAATAACTGCACTTGCAAAGGCTTTTATATTTTCTACGATTTTTTCAACACCAAAAGAAGCCTTACCAATACCAGCATGCACAATACCAGCTTTTTCCACACGAAACTCAACAGCACCACCTTTAGAAGCTTTGACAGCACCGGCGATATCAAGTGTTACAGTACCAACCTTCGGATTTGGCATCAAACTCCGTGGACCAAGAATCTTACCAAGACGACCAACAAGAGGCATCATGTCTGGCGTTGCAATGCAACGATCAAAGTCTATAGTCCCTCTATTAACGCTTTCAAACAAATCTTCGGCACCCACAATATCAGCTCCTGCCGCCTTAGCTTCCTCAGCCTTATCCCCACGAGCAAAAACGGCAACACGAATATTTCTCCCTGTCCCATTAGGCAAATGAGCAACGCCTCGAACCATTTGATCAGCATGACGAGGATCAACACCCAAGTTCATTGAAATTTCGATTGTTTCATCAAACTTAGCAACGGCACGCTCCTTAACCATTGAAACGGCATCTTTTAAAGCGTAAAGTTCATTAAAATCAATATCTTTTCGGATATTTTTTATTCTTTTTGCTACTTTTGCCATAATATTAGCCCACCACTTCCAAGCCCATCGAGCGAGCAGAACCTTCAACCATACGCATTGCTGCCTCAATGTCATTCGCATTAAGATCTTTCATCTTTGATTCCGCAATCGAACGAATTTTATCGCGAGAAATGCTTCCTACAGACACTTTACCAGGCTCTTTTGAGCCAGATTTCAGGTTTGCTTCCTTCTTTAAAAAGAATGATACAGGAGGCGTCTTGAGAGAAAACGTGAAAGACTTATCTTGGTAATACGTAATAACAACTGGAATCGGTGCCCCCTTTTCCATTTCTTGTGTCGCTGCATTAAACGCCTTACAAAATTCCATGATATTAATACCACGCTGCCCAAGAGCTGGACCAATCGGTGGAGATGGAGTAGCAGCTCCTGCAGGAACCTGCAACTTAAGCTGACCTATACTTTTTTTTGCCATAACAATCTGCCTTTAATTTCACTGGTATACTGACAATTCATCTTGCCCGTTACCCGCTTGCAGTCACGTGGTTCGGATCATTAAGCCGACAAAAGCTATAAATCACCTCCCACTCCTTCCTTAAAGTAATTAAAACTACTCTAAGTTTAATCAGAGTTTTTCAACCTGACCAAATTCCAAATCAACAGGCGTAGGACGCCCAAAAATAAGCACTTCAACCTTAAGACGAGAGCGCTCTTCTTCAACCTCTTGAACAATTCCATTAAACGAAACAAAAGGACCATCAGCAACGCGAACTTGCTCTCCAACCTCAAACAATACAGAGGACTTTGGAGACTCAACCCTTTCCTGAACTTGTTTGAGAATTTGCTCAACCTCTCGATCAGAAATAGGAACAGGACGCGCATCCGACCCTAAAAAACCTGTCACTTTAGGCGTATTCTTAATAAGATGATAAACTTCATCTGTTAACTCAGCACGAACAAGAACATAACCAGGAAAAAATTTTCGCTCAGTATCAACTTTGCGTCCACGACGAACCTCTACAACACGCTCTGTTGGAACAAAAATCTTTTCAAAAAGATGATCAAGTCCCTTTTGCTTTGCCTCCTTATCAATAGCTTCCGCTACTTTCTTTTCAAAATTTGAATATGCCTGAACAATATACCAACGAGCTGCCACAGTCACACTTCCTTACATTCTCAACTAAAAAGATATTTCAGAAGATCAATAACCCGCCAAACACCAAAATGCATAACCTGATCCACAATAAAAAAGAAAGCTGAAGCCAATGCAGTTACCAACAAAACCATAATAGTAGAAATAACCGTCTCACGACGTGTAGGCCATTTCACTTTAATTGTTTCTGCATAAACCTGTTTCAAAAAGGTAATCGGATTGGTTTTAGATGCCATCGTCACACTATACTCTCTCTAGTCCTATTGTGTTTTATAGAACAAAATAAACAGGAAAAAATGCAAAAGCCAACTTTCAGACTTATGCAATTTCCTTACTTTCTATTCAATACCGTTTCACACACAAAAAAACAAGCCCCATATCAAAAAAAGCGAAAAAGGCAGCAAAATCCACTCCCTTATATGTAAAATCCCCCTTTGGCAGGGGCAGCAGGACTTGAACCCGCGACCTGCGGTTTTGGAGACCGCCGCTCTACCAACTGAGCTATACCCCTAACTCTCAAAACTAAAACACTTTTAACACCCCTTTAACAAGCATTATTTATTCAATGATCTTAGAGACGATACCGGCACCAACAGTACGACCACCTTCACGAATAGCAAAACGAAG
>NZ_JBHIOH010000005.1:0-1737 GCF_042195375.1 Bartonella sp. CL100XZDX
AAAAAGTGGATTAACTCAATTCAGACACACACTACACGCATCATTTATTAATTTGATTTCTTCTTCTCTTTTTTCGATGAGTTTATCCCTTAAGAAATCAAGCCTATTTTTGACTAAGGCTATAAATAAGATTAGCTCATTTAAGCGATAAAAAGATGACAACTCTTGAGAAAAATAATTATCAAACCAAGTTGTAAAAGCTTGCGTAAACACAGATGAAAACCATTGATTAAAATCATCGTACGGAAATAATGGAAAATAATTTCTATCATCACGCACAAAGATACTATGCAGCATATAGACAAAACAACCTGTTGATGAGGGATCTACACTTATCTCAAAACATGCATCTTGAGGCGAAAGGACACCATAATATATGTTTTCCTGTCCAATCTTATTAACAAGATCAATCAACTGGACTTTGCTTATAGTGATCTGTGGGACATCTATCATCTCTGATCTTTCTTCTTTAAGAATGTGAATGCTGCTGTTGCTGTTCATTCTTTTCTTCATATTGAAGCTTCGTCATTTCATTTTGTTCACATGGCTTCATGCAAACAGTGGAACCCTTGACAAAAGAAGGCGTTGGAGGAGATTGTTCATTCCATAACGCTTCGAGAAGATATGCAACGGCTCCTCTTGAAGGAACACCATATTTTTCCCAACGCCATACTGTTGACTTGTTGACGCCTAACCGTGCTGCCATTTCTTTCAGAGTTAAATTCAGATTTTTACGTAACTGTTTTACTGCTATTTTTCCCATAAAAAATAATATGCATTATGAGTACTTAAAAGTCAAGTCGAAATGCATACCAATTATATGCAATATGAATATATTAAGGAGATAAAAATGCTTAGTAACACGATAGACCAATCTGCTAGATTAATAAAAGCGCGTTTAGCGCGTGGTTTTAGAAGTGCTAAAGAAGCAGCTAGATATTTTGGCTGGAACTACTCTAGCTATATACAGCACGAACAAGGATTAAGAGGAATATCACGGGCATCTGCGAAATATGCAAAAGCATTTAGAATTAGTGAAGGATGGTTATTAACTGGAGAGGGAGAAGGCCCCTCCTTTCCAACTCCTGCCACAAAACAAACTGTTGATGAGCAAATTATTAATCTACTGCAAAAAACAACTCAACCAGATAAAGAAACAATTCTTCACCTTTTAAATCGCCTGCATGCAGAAGAAAAAAAATAAAAGCTTTTTTTCTTTCATTACTAAATGTAGAAACCAGATGCATTATTTCGTTATCTAATTCTATATCACTTTTTATTGTTTTCATAACCATTCACCTTCCCCTTTCATGAGAATCGTCATTTAGAAAAAATCTTCTTACAAGATTTTTATACCGTTAAAATAAAATACACATAACGCATATTTTGTTGTTGACAAGTATGCATTATGCGTATTATATATATTCCATAAACCACGTACAAACAATTGCCAAGAGGCGTTAGGGAGGAGAAATTATGGAAAATCCAATTCTTATAAATTCCGATGAAATTTTATTAGTTGTCTATGATGATGATCAAAACATTGGTCGGTCTGGACCACTAGATGAAAGCCAAGTTCTAAAAATTATTGACGAGGCAGATGATGCAATCCAAATCTTTCGCATCAATCCTTCTGAGAATAATTGTGAAGATATTTCTGAAGAAATTGCAGAAGCATATGTAAACGAAAATATCGAACATCTCCATGAGGAGAGTAAAGTTCATGACTTTGTACGC
>NZ_JBHIOH010000006.1:0-68769 GCF_042195375.1 Bartonella sp. CL100XZDX
ACATCTTTAAAACTCTTTGAGAAAAAATAAATTGGTACAAAACCTAGTGGCAAAATATACAAAACCCGCTGGCAAGCTACACTGCTGGCAAGCTACAGGCAAGCTACATACATACAACTGGCTGGGGAACTTGGATTCGAACCAAGATTGACGGAGTCAGAGTCCGCTGTTCTACCATTAAACTATTCCCCAATAAGCCAATTTTACCATTTCTAGCAGATTCTATAGTGTAGGCAAGTGCAAAAAATCTTTAGATTATCAATAATAAAGAGCGATAGGGATATCATTATAATCCCAGTAGTGGCGGTCTCAATGTTTTAGCATATAGCAATAAGCGAATAAACACATATAAATAGAGCACACCGTGAACGGAAGCATCACAAACTCTTGTTGAAATATTCTCTATATAGGCATACTTTGTTAAAAGACAGCTACTAAATCATGGAGAATTAATGAGTAATATTTCCACTTATCCTGTTCCCCCAAACCTACAGTTGGTATATGTCTCAAATGTAGAATATTCTACCGCTTTTTACAAATTCATCTTCAAGAAAGAACCTGTGTTTACTTTGCCACGCTATGTTGCATTTGCTTTTTCGGGGGATGCACTCTTTGCTCTCTGATCTGGGGGCGATACGCCTGAGGAAAATGCACCTCGTTTTTCAGAAATCGGCATTATGTTGCCTAAGGGAGAGGATGTAGATAAGCTCTATGCGGAATGGAAAGAGCAAACCACTGTTGAGATAAATGTTTTGAAGGAACCGTATACTGATGTATTTGGACGTACCTTCCTAATCAAAGATCCAGACGGACACATTATTCGTGTTTGTCCACTAGATTAAAAAGCCTGAGATCCGATGTTTAATCGTCTGAATTATAATACCTGAATTATAATAATTGTCTGTTTCCAAAACCTATAAGCTATGCACGCTAAGAGGCTTACTTACGACGCGTGGCTTATCCGTTCGGTGCTGTTCCATTATATTCAGCCCCACAACTTGCCTGTTCCCACAGGCGGTCTCATTGGCTTGGACATCAGTCGGCGTTATTGCATGGCCAGTGATCAGTACCTGTAAATCATAGAAGCTATCCCTCATCGCCTTATGTGGAGTCTTTTGTTGGAATGGGAGGAATATTCTTTACAAGGAAATTGATATCTTTATGAAGTTAAAAAGGTATTGTACATAAAAAATAATAAAATCAATATATTAAGTGCAGTTATTTTGTATGAACCCACTTAAGAATCCATACTTTTATGTATGTTTGAATTGATCATTTTTTATATAAGATTGCCATGGATGAATAGACCATAAAAAGCAAATCATGATGCAAATATTATAACGCATGGGTGCATTCAAATGAAATGAAAAGCGGTTATCATTCATAACAGGTCATAAATTTTATGATACGTTTTTATCACAGCACAAATCACATTGTTTTAAATTTCAGTCGTTTGGAATTATCGATAACATAAATTGTATACGTTTAAGAATGGGATGTGTTTTGCTCTTTATTGGAGTGCAACCTTAAAAGGAATAATCGTTTGAAACTATCATAAGCTTATGGATTGAGTTCATAAAGATTGTATAAAAGAATTTAAAGACAAGATCGTTTTTAAAAACGCTTACTAAAAAGTTAGTAAATGATAGGCAGGCATTATATAGATACTATCATCACAATATAGAATGAAAATCACAAT
Organism: Bartonella sp. CL100XZDX; assembly: GCF_042195375.1. NCBI lineage: Bacteria > Pseudomonadati > Pseudomonadota > Alphaproteobacteria > Hyphomicrobiales > Bartonellaceae > Bartonella > Bartonella sp. CL100XZDX. The sequence continues at coordinate 1,700 of NZ_JBHIOH010000006.1, forward strand.
GTTATGTCTTATGAAACTGAAAACCTTTTAATGATATAACGCAAGCAAGCGAGCAAAAAACGTTTTAAAAGTTACAGTTTAAAAATACGAAACCAAATGAGCTCCCCCCAAATTGGGGGGCACCTATTGAAAAAAAGATGAGGCAGCAAAATTCAAAACCATTGTAACATCTAAGGCATGGGATTTTATTCAATTTTGAGTCAAAAGCTATAATGTTTAAAGATGGCTCTATTCTAAAGATAATGCCTCCAAAATTGGATTGGTTGATTTTGCCAACTCAAATTTGAGCTGGTTAATTTGCAAAGAAGTTACATTTGAGTGCAAAATGAAAAGATACTTATGAAAGCCTTATTGAGAAGACATTCATTTAAGATGCATTTTCTTTTGATTGGATTGATAAAGTTACTAAGCTTTTATAGGCTCTATAATGCTAATGAATGATATCAAAATCATAGCTATCATTTACGTTTCTTTTGATAAGTTTTCATATTTCTAATAGAGCACTTGCAATATGATACGTTTTGTATATATGCATTCATTACTCCATTGTGGATGATTCATTCGAATCTTATAATCAATATCTGAAAGCCGCGTCATATCATTTGGTACGGCTTTCTTTTTTGAATTCTCTTTAGATAGGTTTATAGCTATTAGATAAGGCGTTCCCATAAACATAGCCAGATATACGTGTATTACTATGGAAAGGATTTATTTGCGAGAGGATTACCAGACGATGTTTGCTTTGCTTGTGCAATTAAAGGGAAAGTCAATGATGTGCCTCAGATCCGAAAAATCTTTAGCCAATTTAAGATAAAAGAGGTTGGCACATAATCTTATACATGTGGTTCAAAGAATCCGCACCGGCTCAAGAGCTTATCATCTCAATTGCAATTTTTAGAGGAAGAGAAAAATATGCATTAAAGGGATTTTAAATAACCCGTGAACGTTTTTGAAGATCCTTTGACAAAAATAAATTGATGCAAAACCTGCTTTCAAATTATACAAAACCCGATGACAAGCTACAATCATTAAATACTGGCTGGCATTAAATACTGGCTGGGGAACTTGGATTCGAACCAAGATTGACGAAGTCAAAGTCCGCTGTTCTACCATTAAACTATTCCCCAATAAGCCAATTTTACTATCCCTAGCAGATTCTATAGTGCATGCAAGCGCAAAAAATCTTTATGATTATCGATAATAAAGAGCGATAGGGATGTCATTAATTGTTTTGATTTGAATATCGACATCATAAATGTCTTTAAGAATTTTTGGTTGCATAATTTCTTTTGGAGTCCCACAATAGGCTGCTTTTCCATTTTTCAGTGCAACAATCATATCTGAATAAGATGAGGCAAAATTAATATCGTGCATAACAATAAGAATGGTTTTTTTCAGTTCATCAGCTGTGCGGCGTAACTGCTTCATCATAGAAACGGCATGTTTCATATCCAGATTGTTTAATGGTTCATCTAAAAGAAGATAATCAGTGTCTTGGCAGATAACCATGGCTATAAAAGCGCGTTGACGCTGACCGCCAGAAAGCTCATCTAAAAAACGGTCTTTTAAATCTTGTAAGCCGAGATAGCGTAGCGCACTGTCGATAAATTGTTTATCTTCATGTGTATACCAGCCTTTTGAATAAGGATAGCGTCCGAAACTTACTAAATCGTACACGGTTAAGCGAAAAGACAAAGGATTTTCTTGACGCAGAATTGAGAGTTTTTGAGCCAAAATATCGTGGGGCATTTTATCAATATCAAAGCCGTCGATATGAATTGTACCATTATGGTGTGGCAAAAGACGTCTTATCAGCATTAAAAGAGTTGATTTTCCGGAACCATTGGGCCCAATGAGAGAAATAATCCCCCCTTTTGGAAGATGAAGGCATAAATTATCGATAATCAATCGTGCTCCGTAAGCCTTGGAAAGATGATTGATCTCAATCATTTTAGTTTTCCCTTCATCAATAACATTAAGAAAACAATACCCCCACAAAACTCAATGATAAAACTTAAACGCCCTGCCATATGAAAAATTTGTTCTAAAATAAATTGTCCCCCCACCAAACAAATAATCGCTAACAATATTGCAATCGGCACAACAACACTGTGTTTTGCTTGAGGAGAAAGTTCATAGGAAAGGTTGGCAACTAACAGTCCAAAAAAGGTGACGGGGCCTACTAATGCGGTGGAAATGGATACGAGAATGGAAACAAAAATAAGGACAGCTGTCGCACTTTTGTGGTAATTAACGCCAAGATTGAGGGCATTTTCACGTCCCAAAGCCAAAATATCAAGAAGATGACGGGAATGCCATCCAATCAGACTCACAATGAAGACAATGATTGTGGCAAAGCTTATTAATGGTGTATTGAATTTATTAAAATTTGCAAACATAATATCCGTTAAATTCATCATTTGGTCTGGATTTAGTTGCAATTGCATAAACATCCGTAAACTGAAAAAAAAGCCGCCTAAAACAACACCGATTAAAAGCGTCAAATGAAGCCCTTTTAGGCTTCCTGAAAAGAGCCAGCGAAAAAGGCTTATTGAAAAAAGAATAAGAATGAGGGCTTCAAGAACAAGCTGTCCTTCTTCATTCAAAAAGGGTAAAGAAAGAGAGCCTACAAAATACATTAGGGCAGTCTTTATTAAAATATAAAGCTGATCAAATCCCATAATTGAAGGGGTAAGAAGACGGTTATTAACGATTGTTTGAAATAAAACCGTAGAAACGCTTATTGCGTAGGCAATAAGAAGCAGAGAGGAAAGTTTTGTAAGACGAAATTTCCATGTATAAACATTGATATTCCATGTCATGTAAAGACTAATGATAGTACATGCTATGATGATAAGTGTTGTTAGTACACATATTGTTTTTCTTCTTCTATCCAAGACGCTTTCTCCAGCGTAAAAGCAGTATCATAAAAATAAAACTACCGATTACACCCATTATGGTGCTGATGGGAATTTCAAGAGAGGGATGAATTATTCGTCCTAAAAGATCACAAATCAAGACCAATCCTGCACCGCTGATGGCCACCCAAGGAGCGGTATAGCGCATATTATCTCCCATGAAACTTGAAACAATATTTGGAATAATCAACCCAACAAAAGGAATACGGCCAATGGTACAGACAACAACAGCAGTGATTGAGGCGACAATAAAAAGACCAAAAAACATGACAACACGATAATTCAATCCAAGGTTGTTGGTTAAATCTTCTCCCAAACTTGCAACCGTAAAGCGATCAGCAGTACAATAGGCTAGAATACAAAGGGGAAGGGATAACCATAAGAGCTCATATTTTCCTTCAAGAACCATCGCAAAACTGCCAAATAAGTAAGCTTGAAGAGAAGGGAGTAACATTTCATAATCTGCAATGGCATTGGTTAAAGAGCCAATAATATAGCTTAGCATAATCCCTGTAAGGGGTACAATGAGAGCAGATTTTAGAGGAATGCGTCGCAATAAAAACATAAAAAGTAAAGTGCCTGCCATGGCAAAAATTGTCGCAACGACCATTTTTCCTAAAACAGGAATATCGGGTAAAAAAATCATAATAAAAAGAATGCCAAGGGAAGCAGATTCAATGGTTCCAGTGGTTGATGGCTCGACAAAGCGATTGCGTGTCAATAGTTGCATAATCATGCCTGAAAGTGCAAGTGCTGCGCCTACTAAAAGGATTGCAATGGTACGAGGAAGACGTGTTTGCCAAAAGATAAGCCACGCATGGGGATCGGCTGCGAAAAGGTTAGAAGGTGTGACATCAGAATAACCAACAAAAATGCTGAGGATCGACAGGAAAATTAGAAGTGTTATGGTTATCCAGTAATTCTTCACGTTAAATCATTTTCTAACAAAATCTACAAAAAGCAAAGACTGCTTAATAAACAACCTCTGCTTTTAAATTTTATTTATATAGCAAGCAAGCTCTTTTGTACGCTTATTTGCTCTTTGTAAAGGCTTCATTGATCTGCTGTGCGGTTTCAATGAGTGCCGTTAAACCACCATTTGCACGATACCAGCTCCAAGAGTCCAAATAAATAATTTGGTTTTGTTTGCTCGCTGTTGTGCGGTGAACAAGCTCATTGTTGAGCAATTGTGCTGCGGATTGTCCTTCCCGTCCAATGGCTGCATCGCGATCAATCACTAACAACCAATCAGGATTGGTTTCAAGAATGAATTCAGGAGAAATGAGTTGTCCATGTTTTTGCACGGTAAGTTTATCGGTTGCAGGGGCAATTCCAAAAGCGGAGTGAAAAATATCGAAACGTGATTTTGGTCCGAAAGCACTGATTTTGCCACCAGAAGTCATGAGTATGAGCCCAGTGCCTTTTCCTTGGGTATTTTTACGGACTTCAGCAAAAGCTTCATTGAGTTTTGCAATTTCCTGTTCTGCTTCTTGTGTTTTGCCAAAAATTTTTCCAAGGATAGACACATTTCGTTTAATATCTTCAAGAGAATTTTCGTTTTCTACTGTTAGATCAATTGTTGGAGCTATTTTGGATAAATCTTTATATTTTGCTTGAGTTCTGGAGGAAATAATAATCAAATCGGGTTGAAGAGTGGCAATTTTTTCATAATCTGGTTCAAAAACGGTTCCAATTCTTTCATATTTTGCATCATCAAATTGTTGCAGATAGGAAGGTTTTTTTCCTTCAGGAAGGCCGATAACGGCTTTGATACCAAGGCGATTCATATTATCTAGCGAAGCAAGATCAAACACAACAACCTTTTGCGGAGAAGCGGGAACAGAAGTCGTGCCTGAAACATGATCAATCGTTACATTTGTCTGGGTACTGGTATTTGCAATACTCGTATGAGTCCACAAAACCGTTGCAAAGCTGATGGCAACCAGTAAAACAGAAGTCATCCATTTCATATATTTTATCATCGTGATTTTATCCTTTTATCTGATATTACAAGGGGTTGTGCAATTAAAAACCTTAACTTAGGTATCTTTATGCACAAAATGAAGCTTAAACAAACAACACTATGTTGTAAAGTTGACTTACATATGTTACAAATTGTTCACTTACCTCATTTTCACTTAATTCTAGTGTTTTTGCAACATTATTTAGAAAGTTTGACATATGATCAATGTATTTAAAAAGCGTACACGTTTGTACGCACTGACAGCGAGCGCTCTTTTCCTTTTACAAGGTGTTGATGCTTCTATAGCGAGTAGTGGTATTCCTGGTGGTGTTGGTGTTGGCGGTGTCCCACAGGGCGTTGGTGGTAGTGCCAATGCATGTAATGTAGCGGATAATAGAGATGATAAGAACCCTTTATCACCTATTGTTTGTAGTGATAGAAAAAAACACTCAATACGTAATAGTACGATTGTGGTGAAGAAGAAGGGTGATACTGCTGTAACAGCGGGATGGATTGGTGTTAATGGAGAAGATGATGTTGCAGGACCAGAAGAAGCTACTGAACCGACAATTATTGAATTGAACTCTTCATCTCTTAAGAATGAACCTGGTTCAGAGATTGTGTCGGTTAAAGGTCTACAGTATGGGAGCGCTGTATATGCATCACAAGATGGAGTGGTCAAATTGCAAAACTCATCGATTCGTGATTTTGACACTGGGATTTACGCTTTATTTGGTGGAAAGGCCATTATAACAGGAGGGACAATCTCTAGTGTAAATATGGGTGTTGAGGCTGCGCATGAATCACTTATTCTGTTGAATAATACAGCGATTACTGTGTCGGGCTCACAGGCGGGAGATGATGAAGAGGGAAAAGAGGTAATGGGTTTGCGTGCCAGCAATGGAACAGTAATAGATATGAAATTGGGGAAGGTTATTGTTCCGACAGGTGGATCTGTAGTTGTGGCAGAAAACGGAGGAATCATTCAATTAGATAAAGTTAGTGTTACAATTGATAGCAGCAAATCTGGCGCTGCAGGACAGGGATTGAGTAGCTTTTTATTTACAGATGTAGGTTTTATTTCCTTTAAAAATGGAAACATTAATCATTCAGATTCTGTTGGTGTATGGGTCTTTGACAATGATGATGAAGATTCTAACAATGTTCAAAGAAATAATGATACAAGAGTGAGACGTATTGAAATAGATGATCCTAGTAGCGAGTTTCTTGCTTCTTCGGACTATGCTAGCTATCTTATACCCAAAATTTTAGGCCAAAAGACAAGGACAGGAGTCGGTGAAGAAAGAACCGATGAAGTGGACTTTAGGATTAGGGCTTCTGTAAAATCTTCAACTATTAACTTGAGTGGTGAAAGGTCTACAGGCGTATATTTTGATAATCAATACGAGGATCCAGAAGAGAGCCAATTAAAAAGTAATCAATTACAAAATAAGGAGTCTTTAGTTTTTTTGCACGGCACTACTCTTATGGTTCCAGATGGTACAGCCATTTTAGGTAAGAATATGAGAGGCTCTGTCCTTATAGATAGCGGATCGCAAGTGTCTGGTAATTCATTCTTACGAGCTGAAGCTACGTCTGAAGTATCGGTTTTTGTTCATGATTCTATAGTTCGCGGTGAAGCTTATGTTGAAAAAGGTTCTCAGGGTAAGATTTTTTTATTCAATGAATCGCAGTGGCATGTAACGAAAAATAAATTTGGAAAGCCTCAAGATAGGGGGTGTGAGGATTCATGTGTTTCATTTTTAAAACTTAACAATTCTGCTATTGGGCTCTTGCCTTTAGAAGATGAGAATCAACAAGATTATAGTTATCCAATGCTTCGGATAGGAAATGGGGAAGGCACAGTTTACACCGCTTCTGGGGATTCTTATATTTATTTCGTTGCATTGATGCAGGCTGGTGCATCAGAGGATTCTCAACTATCTGGTAGGCTTTTAATTCATGGTGATGTTTCTGGTCAAACTAAGGTGCATGTGCTTACACTGAAACCAAATGGTGAGGGTCGGCGAGGTCGGAGTGCTAAAGCTTATAAACCTCAGAGTATTTCAATTATTCAGGTTTATGGGGAGGCGAGCGAAGATTCTTTTAAACTGAATGGTGAGTATGTTACGATAGGCGGTTTACCTTATCAGTATGTTCTTCGTGCTTATGGTCCAGCTATTCCTTCGAAAATGCAGTATTTCGATAATACATTAATTAAAAATAGTAGAAGTGTTTGGGATTTTCGTTTAGAAGATAAACAATTGCCTTATGAGCGTAATTCTCTTTCTTTCGTAGGTGACAATAGGGAGAGGGCGAGAGTAAAGACTTCTTCCGTGCCATCTCGTGCAACTGTGGGAAGTGAGGTAGATAATTCTGCTGTAGGATCAAATCTTCCATCTGAAACTTCTGAAGCTAGACTACCTAATCAAGTTATTACTTCTGATGCGAATGAAACCTCTGCATTACTTAGGAGTTCTGAGACAGAGGAGGCAGATTGTACAGACGGCGGATATGATAGATACGTAGAGATTGGAGAATCTGAAGCTGTAACGTCTCTTTCTTCTCCTACTACGTCTTCTGTTATTTCTGCTGTATCTGAGGAGGGCGCACCTACTGATCCGGGGAGTGCTGGAACATCTGAAGCTGTAACGTCTCTTCCTTCTTCTACTACGTCTTCTGTTACTTCTACTGTATCTGAGGGGGACGCATCTACTGATCTGAGGAGGGCTGGAACATCTAAAACTGTAACGTCTGTTCCTTCTTCTACTACGTCTCCTGTTGTTTCTGCTGCATCTCAGGAGGGGGCATCTGCTAATCTTGCAAGATCTGAGACATCTGAGTATAGCGTATATACTGTTTCATCTCCTTCATCTAGAGATAGAAGTTCGTTAAATTTAATGCCTTCAGGAGCTGATTCAGCTGCGAGATCTGATCGAGGTAAGATTTCTGTGATATCGACAGATGGGATTTCTGTATCATCTGGGCACACTATATCGAATAGGCTTCCATCTATAAAATCAGCAGCTTCCAGAAAGCCTTCTTCTGAGATTTCTGTAAAACCTGTTGCCTCTTCTGGAGGAGCTGTTGGACGTATTCTTTTGCTTAATAATCCTGGTAAGGAAACGGTTTCTTCTACATGTGATGCCACACAGGATAATGGTGAGAAGGGGGCGCAAACTCCTTATTCGTGTAGTGATGGTAAATCACATACAGTGACAAATCTTACACTGAAAGCAAAGGATAAAACTCAACATTCTATGCATGCACAGAATGAAAATACAGTTATTAAGTTAGAGAATGCTACAATTATGGGGGGGGATGATAACAAAAGCAATGTTGATCTTACTAAATTACAGGCTGTGAGTGCTGTTCTTGCAGAAGACAATGCAAAAGTTGTTTTGGAAAAAAACTCAACAATTACATCTTCTGTAATTGGGCTTGAAGCTCAAAATGGTGGAAAGGTTATGATGACTGGTGGATCAGTTAATGCGCATTATGTGGGCGCTTTGGCGGGTTCTGGATCATCTGTTAATTTAAAGGATACGAGAATTAACGTGACGGGGGATTTGGCTGTGGCTGGTTTGGTAAGTCAGGCTGGTAAGGTGTCTATGGACTCTGGGGCTATTACTTTGGAAAAGGGAGTGGCTGTGAGGTCCGAAGCTGGGGGAAGCGTTGAGTTAGACAAAGTTAATATTACTGCGAAAAAAGGACAAGGTAAGTTAGATTTTGCAGATAACTTTGGGCGTGCAGCTTTGCTGTTGAGTGATAATGCTTCTGTTGTTTTTAAGAATGGGAGTATTGTGACTGATGCTCATGCTTTGTGGATTATGAAGTCTGATGATCAAGTGGTTGAGACAGGCTCTTCTAGGGGAAGGAGATCCTCTGAGGTTCGTCCTACTATGAATCATGCAAATATCGAGTCTTCAACTGTTAGGGTGGAAGGTGACGGAGTCTACGGCATATATTTTGATGGACTAATACAGAAAGAAGAGAGTCAACAAAACCGAAGTAAGGATTTAGCAACTGAGAAAACAAATGTTGTTAAGCGGAGTACTGTATCCAAACAGGAGAAAACACCTATAGGTGTAACAGGGGCAATTTCGTTGAAAAAAACTGATTTTGAAGTTGCAAATGGTATAGCGATCTATGGTAATAATTCTGTTGGTCATGTTTCATTAGAAAATAAGACAACTCTTGCTGGTGACTTGTTATTAAGAGCCGAGAATGGTTCGAATATATCGGTATCGGTTGATAGTTCTATTGTTAAAGGTGATGTTCGCATTGATAAAAGTTCTTATGCAAAATTAAACTTGGCTAATAGTTCACAGTGGATTCTAAAAACAAGTACGCAGAAGAATTTAGGTACTCTAGATTTAGGATGTGGGGATTCATGTATTTCTTTTGTAAGTCTTGTAAATAGTGCTATTAATTTTGCACCTTCGGAATCTGAAGGAAAATATCAGACTCTCCATATTGGAAATGGGAAAGGAATAGTTTATGCGGCACAGGGTGATGCTGTAATTTATCTCAATGCACGTTTAAATCCTCGTGATCCGAGTGGTCAGCAAGTTACTGATCGGCTTGTAATTCATGGTGATGTTTCTGGAAAAACAAAAATACATGTACGAGGTGATGCGGGCAATGTAGGAGATGGTAAAGCGAATGCCAAGATTGCTCATACTGTTTCAATTATTCAGGTCTATGGTCAAGCAAAGAAAGACTCTTTCCAACTCGATGGCAATTATGTTGCACTGAGAAACTCACCTTACAAATATACTCTTCGTGCTTATGGTCCAGAAGCGACTTCGAAACAGGAGCATGTTCAGCAGAAATTTGTTAAGGATGGTGGAGAATTTTGGAACTTCCGTCTAGAAAATCAGTATGTTAAGTCTGTTGGATCTGCTGCCCTTCCTGAACAATTTGTAAGGTCTGTTGTTCCACAGGTTCCAACTTATCTTGTCTTGCCTAATAGCGTATTCCACGCTGGTTTGATGGATATTAGCAATCAAAATAAGCAATTGGAGACGTTGCGGATGACTTCTACAGGAATGGTAGAGGTTCGTGAAAATCCCGCTTTATACTTGCGCGGCTATGGTGGAAGTTACCGTTATGCTTCAGATCTTTCCGCACTTGAATATGGTTACGACGGCGATCTTAGTTATAATGGTGTAGAGGCAGGTGTTCTGCTGCAAACTATTGAAAATGCTGACAGTGCTATATCCTTTGGCGTTATGGGAACTTATGGAAAACTTTCTCTGCAGCCTTTGAATGTTGAGCAAAGTCAGAAGAGTGCATTTGATAAATGGACTGCTACGGTATATGGTAGCATGCAGCATAATGCTGGCTTCTATGTCGACGGTCTTTTATCCTATGGTCTGTTCAAAGGTGATGTTCTCACCCTTGCACGGGGTAAAACAGCAACATTAAAAGGTAATCCTTTGAGTATTTCTTTAGCTGGTGGTCAGACAATTGCGACAGGATATAAGGGTTTTGTCTTTGATCCGCAGGTTCAGGTTGTGTATCAACATCTCCAGTTTAATAAAGCTCGTGATATTGACAATTTTGATATTGAAATGGGTAACCTTAATCAGTGGGTAGCACGTGTTGGTGGACGCTTAACCAAGATTCCTACAGGTTCTGAAGGCGTGAATGCTATTGCTTTCTATGGTAAGCTTTATCTTGCTCATGGTTTTGAAGGAAAACAGTCTGTGCATTTCAATGATGCTTTCAAGTTAGGAGCTTTTGGTTCCTCTATAGAGGCTGGATTAGGTTTTAATGCCAAATTGTTGCCACAGTTCTCTCTGCATGCTGATATTCTCTATCAACATAAGCTTAATAAGGCTGGTTTTTCGGGAACAAGTTTTTCCGGAGGAGTACGTTATCAGTTTTAATATAAGGTACACTATGTACCTTATTAGAAAAGGCAGCACATTGTGCTGCCTTTTCTCTTTATAACAACTTGTGTTGTTCTTAAAAAATCTCGTCTTCTTTATTAAGCAAAAAAGACATAGTTTGTTTTATGCATGAGAGCACTTTTCTCCGCTAAAGCGAATTTTCTTAAAATTTATGCTGCTACTGATGCGATAGAGTGCTTCGCTTTTATCGGCTTTTAAAGCGTTCAGCAGACCGGTATGCGTTACGTTATCCTTTTTGGTACTGTATTGATATTATCTAATATAATATTTGATGTTTTCTAAAGCTCGTTTTTGAGCGTTTGTTTTCTACTGATTTAAGTCATTGTTTCATTCATCTCCTTGTGGATTAATTTTTAAAGTTCACAAGGTTTGATTGTGTTTTTAATTAATTACACGCACTGATTTTATTTTTTCTTTACACGAAATACAGAATGCATTATACACTCATAAAGTGTGTTTTGTAACTATTCTCTTATAGGTGGTTTTGGCGTAGAGCTTTTGCCAAATTTATTGGGATAATTCATTGCACAGTTCAGATGAGCATGAGGCATGTTCTTTTGTTACACTTTTCGTATTTTTGAGGTGTGCAATGGGGTGTTTTGTAAGTGCTTTTGTTTTTAATGAGAGGGGAAGGAAAGTTTCGAGGGAACTATGATTAAAGTTTTTAGAAATCATGTATGTTTATGTGCTTGTACAACCGCTATCCTCTCTTTGCTCCAAAATGGAGCAATGGTTGAAGCAAGTGTTAAAGGGCATTATAGTACGTCTTCTTATGGTATTAGCAATATCGAGACCGATGGTTATGTCGTCCCAATTGCCCCCACTGTTCCAAACAGCAGTTATTTTATCAGTAGTGTTGATGGATATCCTATTAGGGATAATTTTTCTAACTTTTTCAGTGGATACAGTGAGGAAAAAGAAGGTGCATACGGCCGTGAAATATATGAAAATAATAAGCTTATATTACATGATGGTGCATATTATATATGCGATAATTGTGAAAAAGACAAAATTGATAATCGGTCTTATAAAGCTGTACGTGGGGGGAAACCGTCGAGCGCTACTGCTATAACGGTGAAAGGAATAGGTACAGAAGTTCGCGGGAAGGGTGTAACGGTTAGTGGTCAAGTTGCTGATAAAACTTTTCTAATGGGGGTGCATGTATTAGAGAACGGTAAGATTGTTTTGGAAGATCCGATTATCAAAGGCACAATTATAGCCCTTCGTGCGAGTAATGGCGTGATTGAGGTAAAAAATGGAAAGATTGTGGAGAACCATGAGGGTGTTGATGCAGCAGAGAAATCATTTGTTCTTTTAGAAGATACAAAAATTGAGACTGCTAATGGGAATGCAAGTCTTTTAAGTTATGATCATTCAGAAATTTGGATGTCAGGTGGATCAGTTGATTTTATGAACAGCCATGGGGTTTCTTCGACGTTAGGTGGGAAGGTAAATCTCGAGAATGTTGAAATTACTGGGAAGGGTAAAGAAAAAAATTCGGATAATCATGCAGTTTTGCGTACGGATTTAGGGGGGGCTGTTAATTTAGAGGGTACTACTATTCGTGCTATGGATGTCCATGGCATATTATTAGAAAATATAGTCAATTCTATTCCTCGTCAGGAAGTTAAAGATTTATCAAATGAGGATTCTGATTCAAAGATTCCTGTGACTGAAGTTAATATGAAATCCTCTTCTGTTACCGTAAAGGGTAAGGGATCTTATGGTATCTATTTTCGGGGAGAGAAGTCATGGAGTGAAGGTGGGGATAAAAAAGAAGAAATTTCATCAGAGGAAGAAAAAGTTCCACCACGATTAGAAGTTGTTAATTTGGATAAAACAGAGTTTTCTGTTTTAGACGATGCGGCTCTTTATGGTAAAAACATGATTTCTGGTGCGGTGGGGTTGGTACACAGCACTCTTCGTTCAGGGAATTTTTTATTAAAAGCTGAGGAAGGTGCTTCTATAACAGTTTTGGCGGATGCTTCTACTCTTGAGGGTCGCACACACGTTGATAAAAATTCTAATGCTGAGCTTTATTTAGGAGGTCATTCTAAATGGATTTTACAACAACCGTTGCAAAAAGATCAACACGAGGCTGCACATGATTCTTCTATTTCACTCGTGAGTCTTATGGATGAGAGCTCTATTAATTTTAAAAGACACGAATCTTCTTCTGTTGATGATTATCAAACCCTTCATGTGGGAAAGGGAAAGGGTGAAGTTTATAAAGCACAGGGTGGTGCCTCTATTTCTCTTAATACATACCTGAATAGTGGTGGTGCTCTTGTTAATCAAAAGACTGATCGTGTTTTAATTCATGGTGATGTTTCGGGAAAAACAAAGCTCCAAGTGCATGGAGTTACAGGAAGTCCAGGAGGATATACGGGAAAGGGGGGGAATGCTGAAGGTATTTCAATCATTCAGGTTTCTGGACAAGCAAAGCAAGATTCTTTTCAGTTGGAAGGTGGTTATGTAGCGTTAAACGCATTACCTTATCAGTATAAGCTTTATAGTTATGGTCCAGAATCTGAGTTTGGAAAAGCAAGTATGGATCAGAGATTAGTTGAAGGGAACGGAGAATTTTGGGATTTTCGCCTTGAAAGTAGATCTATAGATTCTGATGTTAAACCTAAACCAGATCCTGCCCCAATTCCAGGACCAGAACCTTCTCCAGCACCAGCTCCGGAGCCTCATCCTCGTCCTAAGCCGGGCGTTAAGGCTGTTGTTCCGCAGGTTCCGACTTATCTCCTTTTACCTAATGCCTTACGTCATATTGGTTTGATGAATGTGAGCAATCAAAATAAGCGATTAGAAGCTTTGCGAATTGCTTCTGGGGGCTTATTAGAAAGTCGTGAAAATCCTTTCTTTTTTGTGAGCGGTTATGGCGGCAATCATCGTTATACTTCAAATCTTTCCGCGCTTGAATATGGTTATGGCGGCGAGCTTGATTATAATGCCATAGAGGCAGGTGTTTTGCTAAAAGCAATCGAAAATACGTATGGTTCCACTTCTTTTGGAATTATTGGGGCTTACGAGAGATTTTCTTTGCAACCTTTGAATGTTGAACAGAGTCAAAAAAGTACATTTGATAAATGGTCAGTTACGGCATACGGTGGTATGCAGCATGATGCGGGTTTTTACGTTGATGGTCTTGTGTCTTATGGGTTTTTTAAGGGTGATGTTCTAACAACCGCACGGGGCAAGACGGCAACATTAAAGGGAAATCCTTTAAGTGCTTCATTGACTGCTGGTAAAACATTTATGGTAGGAGAGGACGGTTTTGTTTTTGATCCTCAAGTTCAGGTTGTTTATCAATATCTTCAATTTAATAAGGTGCGTGATGTGGACGGCTTTGATATTGATTTAGGAAAGCTTCATCAATGGATAGGGCGTGTTGGGGGGCGTTTAACAAAGAGGCTGGTTGCTACTGATGAGGCTCAAGTTATTTCTTTCTATGGCAAGCTTCATCTTGCTCATGGTTTTGAAGGAAAACAATTTGTGCATTTTAAAGATGCTTTTCAGCTAGGTGCTTTTGGTTCTTCATTAGAAACTGGGTTAGGTTTTAATGCCCAATTGTCTCAAAAATTTGCGCTTTACGGCGATTTGGTTTATCAGCACAAACTAACGAAAGCTGGTTTTTCTGGAACGAGTTTTTCAGGTGGATTGCGTTATCATTTCTAGTGTTGTTCCTGTTTTTGATTAATCTTTCAAAAAGCCACAAGTTGTACTTGTGGCTTTTCTCATTATCTATTCATCTTGTGTTATAGCATTTTTACGAGAGTGTGACTTTGCATATCTTTAATATGCTTTTAGGTTGGACTTCTTTCATTTTTTTGAAAAGTCTGAAGAGTTTGTACGTTATTGTTTCAAAATGCGTATTTCAGAGTGATTATTATATTATTTATAATATTTTGATTTATAAAGATATTTTTTAATTTAGGGCGCTGAAATATTTTCAATGCTCTTATGATGAATCCATAAAAAGCATTCCTTTGTCTATTATATGTAAGATTGGCAAGTGGATAATCATTTAAGAAAGGGTCAATATAATTTTGGGAATTATGTTAAGAGGAGAGGATTTACAATATTAGAAATTGGCAAAGACAAAAATGCTACTCAGGCGCAATGAGGGCTGTATCTGATGAACTTTATATTATATCCGCTGTCGTTGTGAAATGGGGATGGAAATAATGAGATATATCTGAGAAAATTGGTGAATGAGAAACACAATGATATATTGTTTTGGAAAATATGTTTTCTTCAAAGGAATTCGATAAATAACAGGATGAAGTCATGTGTCATCTTCACTTTTTAAAAGTACGGCTCTGAATGCTTTCGACTGTTGTAAAGTTGAATTAAAAGGAGATAGTAAAATCGGAACTGATTTTTACATGTTCTTACCCTTTATTAGGCTATCTTGCCATGAATATTGCCTAAAAATGCATATGTAAACTCTTGTTTCTCAATTTTGGCATATGTTTTGTCTGCTTACAAAGTACATATTGTTTCAATATAAGATCTATCGTGAGGATGTTGATTATGTCAGCTCTGGGGGGTAATTAGACAGCAGTTAAAGTAGGTGTTTTTAATGCATGTCAACTGATTAAGGGTGTTTTTGAATAACAACTTTAAAGGTGATTTTTCTGTCGTTTTTCAGTTGTATTTTGCAAATTATTTGTAAAAGCGACAGATTTAGATTGTATTTTTGAGTAATTTTTTAATTTCATATTTACATAAAACACAAAAAATATTAATAGGTTCTCCATCTTTAAACCAAAACGTATTAAATTTTCTGGTTAAGTTTTTAATACGTTATGTATTGCTCTATAATGGGGCAGAATTATGGTGTAATTATGGTCAATCTATTTAAAAATCGTTTCTCCTTATATACTTGTACAACGGCACTCCTATTTTTGACACACAATGTTGATGTTTTTGCACACAATGCTGCAGCTCAAGTTTCCTCTGGAAAAAAGCAATCTTCATGTGATCAGAATGTAGTATTTTATCAGTGTGATGATGGTGGAAATCATGAAATTAATAATAAAGTTTATTCTTTGACGGATAAAAATGTTAATGGTGTTCATGGAGCCATGGAGGTGTCTAAGGAAAATACAATTATTCGTGGCAAGAATATAACTGTTAAGGGTATTTTGGATAAAAAGAATAACTCGGAAAACAATTTTTGGAAATATGGAGTAAAGGCATCAGAAAAAGCGGGCGTCTTTCTGAGCGATTCCACGTTGAGTGGTGTTTTAGTGGGGGTGGAAGCTCAAGGTGGCGACATCATAATATCTGGCGGATCAATTGATGCAATCAAAGTGGGGGCTTTTGCTGGAGGAGAATCTCAAAGTGGAGTTTATTTAACAAATACGAAAATTAGCTTAGGGAGTGTTGGGGTTAAAGCAGGAGAAAAAGGACATTTTATTTTAGAGGGTGTCTCTATTAGTGGTAGGGGTGGTACCGGCAAGGGGGGGCAGGGGCTGGATGTAGGTCGTCAGAGTGATAATGCTGCTTTTCATGTATTTAAAGATGGGTATATTCTGTTTGTGAAAGGTTCTATTGATGTTACTGATGCTCATGGGCTTTTATTGCAGGGAAATAAAGACCCTCAGGTTAATATTGGAGATTCCAATATTACAGTAAAAGGTCATACATTTTATGGTGTGCACTTTGAAGGTGAGGCTGTATCAGAGGGCTCTTCAAAGGGAAAATTATCGCGTGTTGATTTGAAAAAGACGCATTTTGTAGTTCCAGATAGTATAGCTCTTTACAGCAGTAAATCTGGAAAGTCTTATATATCTTTAAAGGAAACAAAGCTTTTTGGAGATTTGTTGCTGAAGGTTGATAGTAACTCTTCTATAAAGGTTGTTGCTGATGCTTCTGCACTTGTCGGTCAAACTCAGGTTGATAATAGTTCTACAGTTGAGCTTGACTTGAAAAATAATTCACAGTGGGTTTTATTGCAACCAAGACATAAAAAATTAGAAGATCCTAATTATAGAGGTGTTTCGTTTATTTCATCGGTAAGTCTTTCTAATAGTTCTATTATTTTTAAAAAAACAAAGTCCAGTACTGATAATGCCTATCAAACGCTTTATATTGGAAAAGGAACAGGTCATGTTTATAAGGGTTTGAGTGGTGCTTGGATTCACTTGAATGCATGTTTAAATCCTAGTGATACAAGTGGTAATCAAGTAACGGATCGGCTCCTCATTCATGGTGATGTTTTGGGAAAAACTATAGTCCATATACAAGGGGTTGCGGGAGGTGTAGAAGAAAAAAACGAAAAAGCGCATAGTGTTTCAATTATTCAAGTTTATGGAGATGCATCGTCTGACTCTTTTCAACTGAATGGGCAGTATGTTGCATTGGATGGCGCGCCTTATAAATATGTTCTTCGGTCTTATGGCCCAAGTGCTACTAGAGGGGAGGAGCATGTTAAACAGAGATTTGCTTTGAACGGAGGAGCATTTTGGAATTTTCGTTTAGAAAATGAATATGTTCAAACATCTGCTGATTATAGAGCAACTCCTATGGTTTCTAAACGTACACTTCCTGCATATGCTTCTTTTGAGGATGTTGTTCCAGAATCTTCTGAGGATGTTGTTCCAGAATCTTCTGAGGATATTGTCCCAGCATCTTCTGCGGATATTGTTCCGGTGTCTTCTGCGGATATTGTCCCAGCATCTTCTGGTGATGTTGTTCCGGTGTCTTCTGGTGGTGTTGTTCCGGTGTCTTCTGGTGGTGTTGTTCCAGCGTCTTCTGGTGATGTTGTTCCGGCGTCTTTTGCGGATAGTCTTTCTAAGATTGAAAATGTTTTCCCATCTGGACGAGGTGTGAGATCTGTTGTTCCTCAGGTACCAACTTATCTGCTTTTGCCAAATAGTTTATTCCATGCTGGTTTAATGGATATCAGTAATCAAAACAAGCAGTTGGAGATAGTACGGACTCATCCTAGTGGAATGTTGGAAATTCGTGAAAATTCTGCTTCATTTTTGCGTGGCTATGGTGGAAGTTATCGTTATGTCTCAGATTTATCTGCGCTTAAATATGGTTATGGGGGAGATCTAGGGTACTATGCGCTAGAGACAGGTGTTTTGCTACAAAAAATTGAAAATGTTGACAGTGCTATATCCTTTGGGGTTATGGGGTCTTATGGAAAGCTTTCTCTACAGCCTCGAGATGTTGCACAAAGCCAAAAAAGTACATTTGATAAATGGACTGCTACAGTCTATGGCAGTATGCAGCATGATGCAGGATTCTATGTTGATGGTCTTTTATCCTATGGTCTGTTTAAGGGAGATGTTCTGACAACTGCACGGGGTAAGACTGCAACATTGAAGGGTAACCCTTTAAGTGTTTCCTTGATGAGTGGTCAGAAAATTGCCACAGGATATGAAGGTGTTGTTTTTGATCCACAGGTTCAGGTTGTTTATCAACATCTTCAATTTAATGAGGCCCGCGATATTGATAATTTTAATATTGAGATGGATAAACTTGATCAATTGATGGTGCGTGTGGGTGGTCGTTTGATGAAGACTCTGACTGCGTCTGAAAAAGATCGTGATGTTTCTTTCTATGGAAAGATTCATTTTGCCCATGATTTTGGCAAAGAAAGAGCTGTGCGCTTTAAAGATTCTTTCCAATTAGGGGCTTTTGGTTCTTCTCTAGAGGCTGGATTAGGTCTTAATGCTCGCTTGTCTCAAAAATTTGCGCTTCATGGTGATTTGGTTTATCAGCATAAGTTGAGCAAAGGTGGTTTTTCTGGAATCAGTTTTTCTGGTGGATTGCGCTATCGTTTTTAGGTGATCATCTTGGGGTAAGTTGTTTAAAAAGCCACAAGCATAGCTTGTGGCTTTTTATTATTTCTTTGCAACTTTTTAAATAAGCTTTTTAAAAAAATGTTTTTTTTTGCATGAGCGAGTTTATTTCTTTTTAGAAACAAGATAAGGCTTTTTGGTTTGCAGTTTTCGCTTTTTATGCTGTTTTTCTTCTTTGAGTGTATTTTTATTAAATTCTCTTGAAACCATCGCTTTGGGGTAGAATTTCTATTTATATTTTTACGCGTATTTATAAATAATACAATTTTAAATTGTGATATTTTGAGATTCTGGCTTTACATAAAACATGTGGTCGATATATAAAATACAAAACGTATTTTAAATTATTACGCGTAACCAAAGTTATTAAACAGAACGCGTTTTTTTTGTTTTTAGGGAAGGGGAAGAAAGTTTGTAGAAAATTATGTTTAAAAATCATCTCTCTTTATGTCATTTTACAACGGTTATTTTTTTCTTTGTATACAATACTGATGCAGGTGAGACTTCTTCTGAGAAGAAGCAATATTCATGTAACGAAAGTGCTTCATTTTATCGCTGTAATGATGGTAAAACGCATGAAATTTCCAAGAAAACTTATCAACTTACGGGTGAAAGTTCTGATGCTGCCATAGAGGCATCAGGGAAAGATACAGTCATTGAGGGAGAGGCTATAATCATTAACGGTGTTTCGAATGCACATGGACATTCAGAAACAAACGCTTGGACAACAGCTGTAAAGTCCTCAAATGGGGGAGGCGTTGTTCTATTTGATTCCATGTTAAATAACGTGTCGATAGGGGGCGATGTTAATGAGGAGGGGGCTTTTGAGATGCAGGATGGGGTGATTAAAGCAACCAGAATGGGGATCAGTGTTGCGGGTAAAGGGTCGTTTGTTTCTTTGACCAAGACAGAGATTAAGACATCTTCTGATGCGATAGGTCTTTTGAGTCATAATGGTGCAAAAATTTATATGAAAGAAGGAAAAATTGATTTTACCAGTGGTATTGGTGTCCAAACAGGAGGAGATGGAGAAATTAATTTAGATGGTGTTTCTATTACGGGGAGGGGAAAACAGGGGACAAATACAGGTAATCATCGTGAAGCTTCTGCTTTTAGTATGCTGCAGGGGAAAGGCTCTCTTAATTTCCAGAAGGGAAACGTTAATGTCATTAGAGCGCATGGTATTGCCTTGGAGGGGAATGATAATAATACTGCTCATATCAAATATTCCAATGTTTTTGTGAGAGGGAATGCATTTAATGGCATGCGCTTTTTTTGGGAAGCTGTCTTAAATGATAAAAAAACAATTATGCCTGGAAAAGGGACTGTCTATTTGACAAAGACAACCGTTATGGCTCCAGAAAGTACGGCTATTTATAGCCGCCAATTCGAAAGTTTTATTAAACTCTCACAACATTCAACAGTTTCTGGAGATTCACTCCTGAAAGCTGTTGAGCATTCCAATGTAAAGATTGAGGCTAATGCTTCTACCCTTGTAGGAGGCGCACATGTTGATGGAAGTTCTACGGCTAAGATAGAGTTAAAAAATGGTTCAAAATGGATTTTATCGCGACCAAAATATGACAAATTGCAAAATTCTGATGCGTCTGGTTCTAATTTAGGGGATTATTCCTTCATTTCATCGGTCAATCTTATGGATAGTTCTCTTATTTTTGAAGAACTAAAATCCAAAACGACTGATGGTTATCAGACACTTCTTATCGGAAAAGGATCGGGGATTGTTTACCGTGCACAAGGCGATGCGCTTCTTTATCTTAATGCATATTTGGATAAAGGGGGAGCTCTGCAAGAGCAAAAAACTGACCGGCTTTTAATCAATGGTGATCTTGAAGGAAAGACGACAGTCCATGTGTATAGTGTTCCTGGAAGCTCAGGGGCATTGACGGGAGATGGTGGTAATAATCAGGGGATTTCCATTATTCAGGTTTATGGACAAGCTGCTGAAGATTCTTTTCAGTTAAAGGGGGGGTATGTCACACTTGAAGCCTCCCCCTATCAGTATCATCTTAAGAGTTATGGTCCAGGCTCTACTTTAGGGGCAGCAGATTCAAATCAAAGAGTGCTTAAAAACTCTGGAACATTTTGGGATTTCCGCCTTGAAAGTCAATTTGTTGATTCTTCCTCTCTTGATCCCACTAAAGTTTTTCCCGTTCTTGATTTGGTTGTCCCTCCTTCTTCTGATGATATTCCTTCTTTTCCTAAAATTCATCCTAATATTACTGGAGGAGAGGATGGTTCTATTGATTCTAACTCTAGGCAAAAACCTCAGGAGCCAAGTCTTTCTTCTCCAGTAGATTCTCCTGATCGGGATTTCCATCTTACGACCACACCTAATGTATCTGATGTTTTGGTGCTTGAGATCCCCAATCCTCCTTCCTCTCTTGCACCTGTTATTCCCGCTATTGCTGAATCTAATCCAGTTGCACCACCTGCATCTGGTTCACCTGTTCCGCCGCATGTTTCACCCACTCCTTCTGTTGTTGCACCACCTGCGTCTAGTTTTTCTGTTCCGGCATCTGTTTTTGAGCCTTCTTCTCATTTTGAGCCAAATGTGAGAGTCGTTGTTCCCCAGGTTCTGACTTATATTCTTGTGCCAAATACCTTATTTTATGCTGGATTGATGGATATCAGTAATCAAAACAAGCAGTTGCAATCGCTGCGAACTGTTTCTGGTCGGTTGTTGAAAAATGATGGAAATCCCGCTTTGTTTTTACGCGGTTACGGTGGATATCATCGTTATACTTCAAATTTATCTGTACTTAAATATGGTGATTATGGCGGTGAGCTTGATTATAATGCACTAGAGGCAAATATTTTATTCAAGAAAATCGAAAGTGCATACAGTACGACATCTTTTGGGATTATGGGGAATTATGGCAAGCTTTCTTTGCAGCCTCGAAAGGTTAAACAAAGTCAAGAAAGTATATTTGATAAATGGACAATCACGGCATATGGAAGTATGCAGCATGATACGGGTCTTTATATGGATGGTCTCTTTTCTTATGGTTTGTTTAATGGAAATGTTCTCACACTTGAGCGAGGTAAAACAGCTACATTGAGAGGTAAGCCGCTGAGTGTTTCCTTAACTGCTGGTAAAACGTTTATGATCGGCAGCCGATATTTTATTTTTGAACCACAAGTTCAGTTTGTTTATCAAAATCTCCAGTTTCATAAGACTCGTGATATTGATAATTTTAATATTGATATGCGAAGCCCAGATCATTGGGGGATGCGTATTGGTGGGTATTTAACGAAGACACTTACATTTACTAAAGATGCACATGTTCTTTCATTCTATGGTAAGCTTCATTTCATTCGTAGTTTTGATGATAAACAATTTGTATATTTTAAAGATGCCTTCCAGCTTGGTTCCTTTGGGTCTTCTTTAGAAGCTGGATTTGGTGTTTTTTCGCAATTATCTCCAAAAATTATTTTTCATAGTGACCTGATTTATCAGCATAAATTTACGAATGCCGGATTTTCTGGAACGCATTTTTCTGGTGGATTAAGCTATCACTTTTAATTGTATTTCCTTTAACACATCCTTTGTGGAAAATAATAAGCACAAAACATGGTTTTGTTTTGTTGTTTTTCTGATTTTTTTACTTTACATATAACACAAAACAAATTACTGATGACGACACATAATAAGAACAATAAGTAGATGAACCAGCTGTGTCTTTTCGGTTTTTAAAATAAAGAAAGTTTAGACGAATTATGATTAACGTATTAAAACGTCATGTATATTTGTGTGCTTTTACGACCTCTATTTTACTTTTTGTGCATAATGTAGATGTAAATGCATAAGAGGAAGCCTCGTGTAGTTCTCTTTTTAAATTCTATCCATGTAGTGCTGTTGGTGCTGCTGAGATTATTCAAAATAACGATCAATTATATGTGAATGGATTGGATACAAGTTTAAAAAATGTTGTCTCTATATCCCAATCTAATAACATAGTTATTAAGCTGAAAAAAGGTAAAGAGGAAAAAGGCATTTCAGGATCTGGTGGGACTTTAGAATTTAATAAATCTGAGAAGATTACATCAGCAGTGATTGTGTCAAAAAATGAGAAAAGTTCTTTTAAGAAGATGTCTATTACAGGAAATGGCGAAAAGAAAAGTGGTCAAAATCAGTTATCTCAATCTGTATTTGGTGTGAAGCAGGGCGGTTTTCTCTCCGTTGATGATGGTAAAGTTCATGTTACAGATATTAATGGCATAGCGATTGAAGGTGCAGAGCTGGTTTATAATGAAAAAGATAACGTGTGGGATAATTCTATGTCTTGGGTTTCTTTTGAAAACTCAGAGATCATTCTTAAGGGACAAGGGGCTCATGGTTTGCATTTTAGAGGAAGTTCTTCGCAAACTGAATATCAAGAGGGAGAGCTTCTTACAAGTTTAGGCGAAGTTCGATTTAAAAAAACTGCTCTTTATGTTCCCAATGGTACGGCTATTTATAGTAACGATGCTAGGAGGTATCCTTATATTACGGTATCAGAGGGTTCGCGTATTTTTGCTGATAGGTTGTTAGATGTCAAAAATAATTCATTTGTCGCACTTGATGCTTATGCGTCTTTTCTTGGAGGAGGCGCGCATATTGAAAAAGGTTCTTATGGTAGTGTTGAGTTGTTTAATCAATCTCAATGGACTGTAGGAGCAAATAAAAATGCGCTTAAAAATAATCATAAAAAAGGTCCGTATTTTATAGATTCATCTGTGTCATTATGTAAGGCTTATTGATAGTTCTATTTTTTTAGTAAACCAAGAAATGGTTTTTATCAGACACTTCGCATTGGGAGATTGGATGATGATCATGGTTTAGATTATGCTTACGTTGCAGGAGGGAATGCACGCTTATATGTTAATGCATCTCTTGTTGCAAATGGTAAAAACAAGGGAATAAAAGCTGATAAACTTATTATCTATGGTGATGTTTATGGAAAGACTAAGGTGCATGTTGTAGATGTTTCAGTGGCTTCAAAAAAAATAAAGAACCATAGCGAAGGTACGCAAAAGGGCAATAAAAAAGATAGCCTTAGTGTTTCAATTGTTCAGGTTTATGGAAAGTCGGCGGAGGATTCCTTTAAACTGGCAACAGATTATGTTGCTCTAAGAGGAGCGCCTTATCGATATAGTGTTCGTGCTTATGGTCCAAGCTCTTCTCGTGGGCAAGTAAAAGGTGGGAATGGGTCCGTTAAAGAGGAAAATATTGAGTATAATGGAGAGTTTTGGGATTATCGCCTTGAAGCTGAATATGTTCAGCGTTCTTCTCGTACTGCTCGATTGAAAACCTCTCAGTTAAAAAATGGTATGTCTCATCGTCGTGTATCTCGTTTTTTAAGTACTCATAGGCATCATAATAATGTTGTTGTCGGTCATAATTCTTCTGTTTTTTACCCTGAAGAGGGCGTTAAAGCTGTTGTCCCACAAGTTCCAACATACCTATTGATGCCTAATGCTTTGTTTCAGGTTGGTTTTATGGAAATGAACAATCATAACAAACAGCTGGAGACATTACGTAGCGCTGCTGGGACTTTGGGAGAAAATGCCAAAAGTTCTGCTCTTTTTGCGCGAGGTTACGGTGGAAGTTATCGTTATGTTTCTGATCTGTCTGCGCTTGAATATGGTTATAGCGGAAATTTGAATTATAACGCTATAGAGGCAGGTGTTTTGCTCAATGCGATTGAGGATACACATCATTCCTTAAGCTTTGGAATAATAGGAAACTATGGAAAAATCTCTCTACAACCTCAAGATGTTGAAGAAAGCAAAAAAAGCGCATTCGATAAATGGTCTCTTACAGCATATGGCAGCATGCAGTATGATACAGGCTTTTATATCGATGGTCTTTTTTCCTATGGTTTATTTAAAGGGGATGTTCTGACGCAAGCAAGAGGTAAGACAACAACATTGAAGGGAACACCTTTGAGTGCTTCGTTGATTGCGGGTCAGTCATTGATGACAGGACATAAGGGGCTTATTTTTGATCCGCAGGTTCAGGTCGTTTATCAAAATATACGATTTGATAAGACATCTGATATTGATGGCTTTGATATTGAAATGGGAAAACTTGATCAGTGGGTGATGCGTGTTGGTGGGCGTTTAAGTAAGGCGCTTTCTGCTTCTGAAGAAGGACATGTTCTTTCTTTCAATGGAAAACTTCATCTTTCCAATAGTTTTGGAGGAAAACAACATGTACAATTTGGAGATAAATTCCAATTAGGGGCTTTTGGTTCTTCTTTAGAAACTGGGGTGGGATTGAAAGCTCAGTTATCTTCAAATTTTGTATTGCATGGAGATGTAACCTATCAGCATCATCTTAGCAAAGCGGGGTTTTCAGGAACCATTTTTTCAGGTGGTTTACGCTATCGTTTTTAAATACACTTGAAATATAGATTAGTTTTTTATATAAGTAGATAGTATTTTATGAAGTGCAAAGTAAGTGTTTATTTTTTATACATTCTCAATGTTTATATGTTTAACTTAACATTATTTTAGGTCTCATTCATTCTTAAGTAAAGCGGGGGAGAAGGATTTGTAAGAAAGTTATGGTTAATGTATTAAGATGGTATAGATTTTTATTTACTACAACGGCTATTGTTTCTTTTTTGCCAATCGTGAGTGTTAATGCTAATCCTAATAATTTAGGAATTCCCTGTAATGTAGCAAGTAGTTTATTTACCTATAACGATAGTAAAAAATACAGGATAAGTAATAAAAATCATACTTTTTCTTTTCCTCCTCAAGATGCTTTGGTTGCGGTTGTAGCTATAGAAAAAGCAGGGACTGTTTTAACTTTGTCACAGGTAAATATTATGGCGGATAAAGCAAAGCAGTCATTTTTATATGGTGGATATGTAAAAGATGGTGGCAAGCTTGTTCTAACCAATTCAAATATTAAGGATATGTCCGGTTTTCGTGTTCAGAACGGGCAAGTTATGATGAAACGAGGGAAGATTGAAGGTAGTTCGCAAGCTGTATGTGCAGAAGGACAAAAAACCGATGTTGCTTTAGTGAGCGTAAATATTGATATTGTATCAGATGATTTGAATGCAAAAGGGATTGGATTTGTTAGTAGTTCTGATGCATTCGTTAGGATGTCAGGCAGTACTATTACTTTTAATGAGGTTGGTGCGTTTTCAACACAATTTGGGGGGAAATATCTTATTGATACCACCAATATTCAGGGCAACGGTAAGAAACACACGATTGTAGTTGATGGTGAGAGTATTGATGAATTTCCAAAAGCTTTTGATATATCACAGGGTGGTGATGTTCATTTGCGTGGTGGTTCTATTCAGCTGACTGATATGCATGGCTTCTTGATTACGAATTTTGCAGGTTATGTAGATGGTGAAGATAAATTGGTTCAAGAATACGCTTCATCAAATGGGTTTAAAAAGACAAGTATTAAGATTGAAGGTACAGAAATTTCTGTTCAGGGTGAGGGAGTATATGGTCTGTATTTTTATGGATTAGATCCAGATGTATGGGTTGATATGTTTAAGGTAGGGGATGAAAAACTTTCAAAAGTAGAAAAAACTGTTTTGGGTGAAGCGTCTTTGCATTTGTCACAGACAACTTTTTCAGTTCCCGATGGTATTGCCATTTATAGTGCGGGAGATGATATTTATGGAGCTGAAGCTATCATTGAATTAACAGAAAGGACAAAGATCTCTGGTGATTTATTGTTAAAAGCTCAAAATAATTCTTCTCTATTGGTGAAAGCAAAGAATTCTACCCTTACAGGGGGTATACGTGTTGAGGGTGCATCAACTGTTCACTTAGAATTAACACATGGCTCTGCATGGTATCTCACCAAAAGGAAACATACAGATTTGCAGAAATCATTTCCTGTAGATTCATTTCTTTCGTCTATAAGCATTTCTGATAGCACAATTTTTTTTGATAAATTTATATCTCGAGATTATCAAACGTTGTATATTGGAAAAGTATATATTGAAAAAGGAAGTAATTTAAATGATATAAATCCAATAGGCGGAATACAGTATGATAAAGAAGCCTATAGTGCAAAGGGAAATGTGCAGATTAAGATGAGTGCGTTTGTGAATAATGACGGCTCGTTTAATCCTCAAAAAACTGATCGTATTTTGATCTACGGGAATGTCTTGGGAAGTACACTGCTCATGATGGAAGGTTTTTCCAAAACCTTAGAAGGAGAAGTTGGCGATAAAGGGATTAAAAGTATTTCACTTGTTCAAGTTTCTGGGACAGCAGAGGAAAGTTCTTTTAAGTTAGCCAATAGTTATACTACGGTGAATGGATTTCCTTATCAATATAAACTTTGTGGCTATGGTCCAAGTTCTTCTTCTGGAAATGCAGATCCAAAGAATAGATTGGTTGCAGGGGAAGGAGATTTTTGGGATTTTCGTCTCGAAAGTGTTTACATTGGTCCTGAATTAGATTCTTCTGAAACTGTTTCTAAGCCAACGTTTACAGTTTTACCACCTAAACCTGAAGCAGAAACTATACCTTCTGAACGACCATCAGAGATTATTTCTCCTGAGCAACCTTCTTCTGTTGAGCCTTCGCCTATACCATCTAAACCTTTTTTGCCTGAAATATCTGAATCGTCTGAAATATCTGAACCGTCTGAAATATCTGAACCGTCTGAAATATCTGAATCGTCTGAAATATCTACGGATTTTGTTCTCACTCCTTCCGCACCTATTTCGCCTGTACTTCCCCCTGAACCATCTGTTCCAGAGGCTCCTTCTCCTGAGCAACTTCCTTCTGTTGAGCCTTCGCTTATACCATCTATACCTTCTTTGCCTGAAATATCTGAGCCGTCTGAAACATCTACGGATACTGTTCCCACTCCTTCTGCACCTATTTCGCCTGTACTTCCCTCTGAGTCATCTGTTCCAGAGGCTCCTTCTCCTGAGCAACCTCCTTCTGTTGAGCCTTCGCTTGTACCATCTATACCTTCTTTGCCTGAAACATCTGAGCCGTCTGAAACATCTACGGATACTGTTCCCACTCCTTCTGCACCTATTTCGCCTGTACTTCCCTCTGAGTCATCTGTTCCAGAGGCTCCTTCTCCTGAGCAACTTCCTTCTGTTGAGCCTTCGCTTCTACCATCTATACCTTCTTTGTCTGAAATATCTGAGCCGTCTGAAACATCTACGGATACTGTTCCTACTCCTTCTGTACCTATTTCGCCTGTACTTCCCTCTGAGTCATCTGTTCCAGAGGCTCCTTCTCCTGAGCAACTTCCTTCTGTTGAGCCTTCGCTTATACCATCTACACCTTCTGTGTCTGAAATATCTGAGCCGTCTGAAACATCTACGGATACTGTTCCCACTCCTTCTGTACCTATTTCGCCTGTACTTCCCTCTGAGTCATCTGTTCCAGAGGCTCCTTCTCCTGAGCAACCTCCTTCTGTTGAGCCTTCGCTTATACCATCTACACCTTCTGTGTCTGAAATATCTGAGCCGTCTGAAACATCTACGGATTCTGTTCCTTCTCCTGCGCCTGTTGGGCCAAAGCCTTCTACATCCCCTGACCCTTTGGAGCCTTCGTCTAATCTCTCTATACCGCTTGATGTTCAACCTAAACCAGGAATTCGAGCTGTTGTTCCACAGGTTCCGACTTATCTCCTTTTGACAAATGCCTTATTCCATGCTGGTTTGATGGATATGACCAAGCAAAGTAAGAAGTTGGAGACAATGCGGAATGCTTTTCACTCCTCTTGGAAAGATGATGAAAATACGGCCTTTTTTCTGCATGCTTATGGTGGTACCCATCATTATGCTTCCAATTTATCTGCTTTTGAATATGGCTATGGTGCTGAGCTCGATTATAATGCATTTCAAGCAGGTGTTTTGTTGAACGAGATTGAGAGTTTATATAGTCGTACATTCTTTGGGGTGTTGGGAAATTATAGCAACCTTTCTCTAACCCCTCAGGATGTTGAACAAAGAAAAGAGAGCGCATTTGATAAATGGTCTGTTGCTGCCTATGGAAGTTTGCAGCATGATGTGGGGTTTTATATAGATGGGGTGGTATCGTATGGTCTTTTTAAGGGAGATGTTTTGACCCTTGCACGGGGCAAGGTTGTGGCGTTAAAAGGTAAACAGTTTAATGGTTCTTTAACGAGTGGCAGAACGTTTGCAATAGGCTATAAAGGTGTTGTTTTTGATCCGCAGATTCAGGTTGTTTATCAGCATCTTCAGTTTAATCAGGCGCGTGATATTGATAATCTTGATGTGGATTTAGGAAAATTTCATCAATGGGTGGGGCGTGTTGGTGGGCGTTTAAGCAAGACGCTTAATGTTTCTGAAGAGGGACGTGTTGTTTCTTTTTATAGTAAGCTTTCTTATTTGCATAGTTTTGAAGATAAACGATTTGTTTCTTTTAAAAAAGATTTTCAATTAGGTGCTTTTGGTTCTTCTTTGGAAGCAGGGCTTGGGTTTAATGCTCGTCTTTCTTCAAAATTTTTCCTTCATGGAGATGTAACTTATCAGCATAGACTTAAAAAAGTGGGTTTTTCTGGAGCAAGTTTCTCTGCTGGATTGCGCCATCTTTTTTGAAGAGATATAATGTGCATTTTTATATAAAAGGCAGAAAATTTTTCTGCCTTTTAATGTATTGAAATTTATTTTTCCTCATCAATATGGTTATTTTTTTTGATATAAAAGATTACAATAGATGCTTTCTTCTATGCGATGAGGAATTTTCCTAAAATTTTGATATTAAGATATGGGGGCAGATTTCATTGTGAATGTGAGAAGCTTGAATGCTAAGTTCTTGTGGCATAATCTTTTAAAAGAGACGATATTGATGGTTGTTTTTGTCCATTTCTTTATTAAATTTTATAGATCATAAGTTTAGTCTTTACGAGCTTTATGCATTTTTTTGAATTTTGTTTTAGAACTTTATTTACGTTTATATCATTTCATACGCATATTATTTGTTTCCTTTTTTAGGATGTTTACTTAAGAATTTTGGATAAATACTTGTTTTTAGAACAAACAGAGGGAGTTTGAGGTCAAATTATAATAAAAGTAAAGTATGCTTTATCGTATTGTTACGGTTGTTGTTTTGTAAATGATAGGTGGCAGAGAAATTTTGATTGGATACAGGATATTATTTTTATTGCGGTTATGCGCGGATATCATCATTCTTTTTTCAGCATTCAATATTTGCGCAGATTTTAGCACTCGAGAATGTTCATAAGAAGCAATACACCTTTTTTCAAAAGTCCTTCTTTACATGCCAGCTTCATTTGTGATGAACAAGGGGTTAATTGATTAAATATAAACAGGTTTGAATGAAAGAAATTTATAATATTCAGTTTTTTATTCAATATGTAGAATGATGAGTGAGTATTCTAAATCATTGATGAAATTTTCCTAAATCAACATCAAGATTATCAATATCACGCGCCTGATTAAACTGAAGATGCTGATAAACAATCTGAATCTGCGGATCAAAAACATCACCTTTATACCCTGTTGAAAACGTTCTGCCACTCGTTAAAGAACCACTAAACTGTTTACCCTTTAATGCCACAACCTTACCCCGTGCAAGGGTCAAAACATCTCCCTTAAAAAGTCCATACGATACCACCCCATCTATATAAAAACCCGTATCATGCTTCAGACTTCCATAGGCAGAAACAGACCATTTATCAAATGCACTCTTTTTGCTTTGTTCAACATCCTGAGGGGTTAGAGAAAGATTTCCGTAAGACCCCATAACTCCAAAGAATGTACAACCATATAAACTCTCAATCTCGTTTAACAAAACACCTGCTTCGAATGCATTATAATCGAGCTCAGCACCATAGCCATATTCAAAAGCAGATAAGTTGGAAGCATAATGATGGCTACCACCATAAGCATGCAGAAAAAAGGCTGTCTTTTCATTATCCTTCCCAAAGGAATGAAAAGCATTCCGCATTGTCTCTAATGTCTTATTTTGCGCGGTCATATCCACTAAACCAGCATGAAATAAGGCATTTGGCAAAAGAAGGTAAGTTGGAACCTGTGGAACAACAGCTCTAATTTGGAGATTAGACGAGGAATCCAAAGGGTCAGAAGACCCAGAAGGCTTTGGTTCAACAGGGGCAGAAGGAGGAGGAACAGAATCTGGAGATGAAGTGTCCTCCGGAACAGAGGGCTCAGATGGCCGAACTTCATCAGTAGAATCTTCAACTGGAACAAACGGTGTAGGCATAGGTTGCACAAAAGAATGGTCCTCTGGAACAGTTGGTACAGAAGGACGTGCAGGTTCAACAGGGGCAGAAGGAGTGGGGACAGAATCTGGAGATGAAGGAGATACCGGAACAGAAGACGGTGATAGAAACTCTATGAAATGATTATTAGATGGAATTTTCTAGGAAAAAAAACTGCAGTTTAGAAGGCTGCTAGTAGGAAACCTTGCTCTTTAGAGAGGGAAATCAAAAAAATTTTATTTAGGAAAATAGTGTTGAATTCCATTCTTCTGATCGTAGGAATAAATCGTTGTTTTAATGATGATATCAGCTATTTTTTGCCGAATTTTTAAGAAAAATGCTTTTGTGGAAGTATGTAGCCTATATAGATGTTGATAGGGAGTGGGTTTTCGGTCTTAGGGGTGATGTTTTTATTCTTGTATGGGGGTAGCAATGTTAAAAGGTCAAAAAACATGTCTAAGGTATTTTCTTGTCTAAAGGGGGGGAAGGAAAAGAAAAGGGAAGATTTAATGATTACGAAGATTTTAGGAGACTTTGGGGGGGGGGGGAGATTAGGGAGATAGGATTTCTGAGAGCTCTAGAGATGCAAGGGGATAAGATTTCTGGAGGATTGTGTGGGCATTCTTTATCGGCGATGATTGCGCTTTTGGGTGCTTAATTTAATCAGTGATCTTGATTATACCACATTCACCATTTTCGCTACCGAAGGAGAGGTTTTGCCCTGCTTGATCCCAGTTAAGTGCTGAGATAGCGCTTTTCCCATAACCTTTTAGAAGGACTTCTTTTCCATCATGAAAATGTGCCGCTAAAATCATTCCATCATTGAAGCCTATTGCTACAATTTCTTTGTTTGGGTGGCATGAAACGGTGCTAACAAGCGCATTTGCTCGTGTGCCTAGTTCTAGAGGTGTTTTTCCCATGGGGCCGTCTTTTGTATGAAAGGGCCAAACAATTGCGGCAGAGGCACCTGATGTTGCTAGCCATTTTCCTTTTGCGCTCCAAGACCAGCTTTTGACTTTGCTTGGGTAGCCACTCATCCGTAAATGTTGATTATCAGTGAGACGCCAACCGTGTAAGGCGTTTTCTTGCATCGTGGAAATGACATAGCGGTTGTCTGGTGAAAAGGTGACGCCACAATGAGCTCCTTTCCATACCAATGTGGTGGGAGATATTTGCGTTGATAACCAATGAAGAGTGACGCCATTGTAATGGGCAACGGCAAGTCGTAAACCCTTTGGGGCAAAAGCGAGTCCTTCTACACTACGTTCATGTGTGAGCTCTTGTCGTTCTTTTCCAACATGCGCAAATGCGAAACGTGAGGAGGAAAAAGCAAAAGCTTTTTGTGGACCAAAAGCAACGTTGTTTATCCATTTGCGTTCTTTTTGGCTTAACACTTCCGTGTGATCTGCTGCGGTTGTTTGACAGACTTTTCCATCTTCTCCACCGGTGATGATCGCGGTATTGTCATGGGAAAAATGGCTTGAAATTATTCCTTGGTGAACTTCAACGATTTGTGGGGCTGGATTAAAAAAAACAATGAAACCTTCTACGGAAACAAAGGCTGGTTTATTGCCTATAAAACCGCAGGAAAGGCAGTAACTTTTGAGATCATAATGGGTAATGTTTGGCATTATCACTCACTTATGCGCAATTTTCAAAACCAGTTTTTAATTTTTCAGCATCAAGAGAGCGTCCTATAAAAACAAGGCGACTTTCTCGTTTTTCATCTTCACGCCA
The DNA here is from genome assembly GCF_042195375.1 of Bartonella sp. CL100XZDX. Classification (NCBI taxonomy): domain Bacteria; kingdom Pseudomonadati; phylum Pseudomonadota; class Alphaproteobacteria; order Hyphomicrobiales; family Bartonellaceae; genus Bartonella; species Bartonella sp. CL100XZDX. Next base: position 34,282 of record NZ_JBHIOH010000006.1, read on the forward strand.
TGGGCGTTGATGTTGTCCCTCAAGAAGCATATGTATTCCTTGAATGACGTAACGATCATCGTCTCCTTGAAAGGCGATAATGCCTTTAAGGCGCAATATATCAGGTCCTTGTTGCTGTGTAACCTGCTGGATCCAAGGGAAAAACTTTTCTGGTTGCAGAACATCTGTTTTTAAACTTACAGAAGTGATGGTAATATCATGAATGGGGGATGCGTGATGATGGTCATGATCATGATTACAATCGGGACCACATACATGATCTGCGTGATGATGGTCAAGAAAATGGGGATCATTATCTAAAGTGCGTTGGAGATCAAAGAAGCCACGATCGAGGAGTTTATCAACAGGGATGTTAACGCGCTCTGTTGTGTAAATTATAGCTCTGGGATTAATGGCGAGAATAAGGGATTCAGCATGGCTGCGTTCTTGTTGGGTGACAAGATCAATCTTATTTAAAAGAATAATATCCGCGAAGGCAATTTGATCTTCAGCTTCACGACTTGTTTTCAGTTGAGAGGGAAAATGCTTTGCATCAACGACCGCTATGACACTATCGAGAGCTGTTTTTTCATGGATAGTATCATCCATGAAAAAGGTCTGTGCTACAGGAACAGGATCAGCAAGCCCTGTCGTTTCTATAATGATCGCGTCAAATCGATGAGAACGTTGCATCAGACTTTCCAGAATGCGAATGAGATCACCACGTACGGTGCAGCAAACACAGCCATTATTCATTTCATAAATTTCTTCGTCTGATTCAATGATCAGGTCATTATCAATACCAATTTCACCAAATTCATTGACAATGACGGCATAACGGTTGCCATGATTTTCACTGAGAATGCGGTTGAGAAGGGTGGTTTTTCCAGCACCAAGATAGCCTGTGAGAACCGTAACGGGAAGTTTTTTGGGGTGTGTCGTTTCCATGGAGAGACCCTTTATTGTTCTTTATTGCCATGTGTTTATGTTAAATCGATTGATATCATCAAGTAAATCACGAAGCTGAGATAGAACATGAGAAAAGATTGCTTCACCGGCTTGTGGTGTTGCTTTGCTTGCGTTTCCTGCCGCACCTTGCGTGTTCAGATCTCGCATTGTCCAACCAAAGGCATGAGGACCATAAGCACGTAAATATCGATAATTGGCAATCATATCCGCTTGTTTATTATGAAAATTTTTTGCCTTTTCCATATGGACTTTTTCTGGTGCTAAATAGAGCATGAGAGAGGTTTCGATAAAGCCTCCATGGATATCAAGATGTTGTTGAGACGGCTCTATGAGACCTTGTGGTAAACCAAAACGGCTCCAGCTTGTTGCTACAGCGAGCATGGAAAGGCGCCTTCGTAATTCGGTGATAACAATGCTCATTAAGGGTGAATTGCCTCCGTGAGCATTGAGAAGAAGAAGACGGTTGATCCCTTTGTGATAACAGTTTTCACCAATCTTTATCCATCGCTTAATCGCATCGGAAAAGGTAAGAGTTTGTGTACCTGTAACATCCATATGTTCTATAGAATAGCCAATCTTTTCAACCGGTAAAAGTGCGATATGAAACTGCTCTTTTGTTTGTAAAGTGAGGGCTTTTGCAAAAGCTTCAGCAATAATCCAGTCGGTTTCGAAAGGAAGGTGCTCTCCGTGATATTCGTGTGCGCCCAAAGGTAAAAGAGCGAGAAAAGGCCTGTTAGATACCATAAATTATTGCCTAAAAGAGAAGTTAACATAGACAAAGTGATCGAAGGTGCTGTCACTATTTAATCTATCTATAAGAGAAACGCAAATAGGCGTCTTTTTACATCACATATGGATGCATAAAAATGAGAGCTTTGTTAAAAAATAGAGAAGCTTTTATTGAGCAATGCCAACGCAACTTTTCTGTAATATTAGGCAATCTTTCTCAAGATAGTTGTCTTTTGTAAGTATTTCTGATGTATATTATCATTTTTAATAAGTAAATATTTATGCATATTAAATACTTCACATAAATAATGAAAAAATTATTTTTCATTATTTATTAAAAATGTAATTTTTGCTGTAAATTACATATTCTTTTTTTTATTATAGAGCGAGGATGATCAAAGTATTTCTATTATTACAATAGTACAGACTTTTGTTGCAATCAGGAATTCTATTCAATTATCTGTATATTACAAAAGAATAGAAATATTTGTTGATTGATTTTACTTTGGATAGTGTCTTAACAGATTTTAGTGTTCATGAGAAAAAATAAATATAAAGGGAAGAATTCACGTAAGATAAATGTGTAATCTCATTAGAGCAGTTTATAAGATGATTCAGTAAGAAACACCGTTGGATACATAATAAACAGAACGCCATTGTGTTGCACATTGACGCTTTTGTTTTAAAGAAACATTTCTCAAAGTATCCAAGCCTATTTTGCAACGGCGCCCGTGAATAGTATAACGATAAAGCCTTATATTATAAAATCTATTGTGTTCCACCATATTTACACTTTTAAAGTAAAAATGGGTATCATCATTCACTTTGCTAGTTTTCAATACTGTGTTAACAGCGCTTGTTAGTTAAAATACCTCATAAGTGATATTTTCCTTTCTTCAAGTGTGTTTACACACACACACCGATCTCGTTTGTGATTTGCAAGTGAAGAAATTTGATTGATTCAATATAAACAGAGTTAAAATTAAGAGAGTTTTATAATCGTCAGCTTTCTCATTCAACATGCAAAACAATAAATTATTATTATAGATTAATATTTTGCGATTAAAGTGATCGGTTGATGAATTTATCATTCAATATCAGTTTTCATGGCGTTATTTTTTCAATGTGCTTACTTAAGTTGGTATTTTAAAAATGCAATTTTTTAGTAAGTTTCTCTATTCCTTTTCTTTCAAGAATTTGATTAATTCTTTATTATTATTATTTATTTTGCACAAATTGAAGACAGTTATGTGAATATTGCTAAAAATTTCGTTCAAAGAGAATTATTTGTTACTAATATAGAGTAAATATAATTACTTAAAATATAAATATGGTTGTGATCTACAATATTGACGAAAAATATGGAATAACTTTTATGAAAATTAAGAAAGAAAGTTTTTTCAGTATTTTGGGGATCATCTCATTTTTCATGACTCTCTTTTTATCTGGTTTTAGGTAGTTTGTTGGTGTTCTAGTATTGCTTATAATTTTTTTGTAAATCTGATAAATTTACTTATTTCATGCGTTTGTTTTATTAGGTTTGAAAGTCAATATTTTGTGTTCTTTATGCTGTATGGGATAAAGGGGGCTGAATTACCTTTTTTAAGATGCTAGCAGTATTTTTTTCTTTTTATATATCAGTAAAAGTTGAGAATCATTTTATTAACGTCTCTTCCATTTGAAAATAGAGATCTTAATTGCTTTTTATAATTTATACCTGTTTTATAGAAAAAGAGTACACTATTTTAAGGTTTATTTATTAGGATAAACTTGTTTTAGATCAAGGTTTTTATTCGCTACCAATTTTATGTTTCAATATTACTGATGAGTTATATAATAAAAGATTCACTAGCAATATTCTATTTTTGTTTTTATTTAAATAATATATAAGTATTATCATTATATTGATAGTTTTAAATGATATAGTTCTTTAAAACTTCATTTTAAATTATTTATAAAATCTCTATTATTTAACTTTTTAAATGAATTTGTTTTTTAATATTTATTATAATGAGAAATTTTATAAATTATTATTACTTTGAAGAATAGAAATAAAAATGAAAAAATATTACTGTTAGTATCTTAAGTTATTATAATGTAAAAGGAATAAATAGTTTCTATCATTTATTGTTTTTTGTGTATTTACATGTAATACATAATGTGTTATATTGTAATAACAAAATTACATATAATATTTTATTATGTCTGATTATATAAATGATTAAATATAAGTTTTGTTTTTTATATATGTGAAGATTACTTCATTTTTTCCGTGAAGAAAAAGAGGAGCAAAGAAAGCTATGTTTAAAATATTTAAAAATCGTGTATGTTCATTCACTTTTACACTATTTATTCTTTTTTTTGTACAAACTATAGCGGGAAATGCAAGTTTTTTAAAAAATCAATTTCAAGAGAGAATGGCAATTACTATTTCTACATTAGAAAAAAATGTAGCTATTAAAACTGTGAATAGAGCAGTTATTCAAGGCGTTGAGGAACAAGATGGTATTGCTTTGGGGAAAGCTGAAAAAGCTGCTGCCTTTTCAGGTTCAGCTTTTTGGGGGGGGTAGGTATTTTATCACTTCTTGCTTCTTTATGTATTGGGGATGTATTAGGTGCTGTTTTATCTCTTTGGGGAATATTCGTTACACTTTAATAGAAAGATCATCGATAAAGTCGATGACTTTTTTGTTCATTTCATTATGTTGAAAAAAATACATACTTGAAATCATTTATACTGTATTTGATCATAAAATTACTATTCTTAATAATAAATGTAGCTTTTATTAACATTATTAAAGTTCAATGTTTTACATTTATATTTTTTTACAAAGTAGTGTAACCTGATTTTTTATAGTCTATGGTTATTATCCTAGTAATAAGGCTAGTATACTCACTCTCTTTAACAGCCTTTTAATATTGTCTACCTTCTCTCATATGAAGATTATTCATCAAAGGTATATTTTATCCTTTTTAAATTTTTTTATCTTTCATAAGGGGATAAAATAAAAAATATCCCTGTATTCATGGCTCTCATGCAATAAGAAAAATGAGAAATTATTATTTATCATTTCAAATTTGTTTGATGTTAAATCCATCAAAAGTATTTTTTATGTATAACAAGTTGTGTTCGTGTATGGACAAAATTATTAAAGAAAAAAAGAGTAAAAATTCTTCTCATTAATCATCTCAAGTGCTATGCGCTGTTGTAATATTGGCAAATAAAATGATGATGCCAGTTTGTAGCTTTATAGAGCAAAGATAGTGATACACAATGAACCTTATGCCATCTCATGGGGTGGTTTATACTGTCGCATTTACGGGACATATTGTGAGAGCGAAGTGGTGATGTGCGTCGTTGGAAAATGCTTTTATTAAAACAGAAGCCTGAATTTTTGATACAAGTGTATTCTGGGTTGTTCTGTTGCGTAAGGGAAGGATACTGTTAAGTAAAGTAATTGAGGAGTGTTTATAGCTTAGCGGAAGAAGGGCAATGAAGTAAAAGGTCTTGTTTAGCACGAAGACGTGCAATCCATTGATTTTCACGAATAGCAGTATTATGTACTGTAATGAGTTCGTTTTTTTTAATTGCGGCTGTTACTGTTGCTTTTTCCAAAAGACCACAAGGAATGGCGTGGTGAGCGCGTGCTTCTGCAATGTTCATTATCCAAGCACGATAAGTATAAAGACCGATAAAGTCTAGCTGATCACCTGGATGTAAATCTTTTTTAGCAACAGCACAGACTTCTACTACGGGATGGCTAAGAGGAACCATATCTTTTTTGCCATAAAGCATAATACGTGCGCAGGTGAGGGGAACTTCCATTGCTGTTAAATGATAGGGGCGATGAAAGGTGAAGTAAGGCCCCTGACCAATTTTTAAATCTTCCATACGTTCGCGTAAACGTGGGTGTGCTATTTCGGCAATGACAAAGACACCAGGTGAAACACCTGGACCTATTGAATAATCTACAACACCATATTGCTGTAAAATGCCCCCATCTTGTTTTGGAATAAGCACTTTGTTTAAATCTTGTAGCGCTGCTCGTGGTCCATGCATTCCTGGGCAATCGGGGAGAAGGCCGGTGGCATTGGCAATGGCTGCCATTTCAACCATCGTTTTGGAACCATCAATAAATTCGACCAACATGCGCACATTCATATTACGCCGGTATGCTTCTTCTTCGTAAGCGTCAGGTGTAGCATCAAAGCGCAGAGGATTATTTTTTCCTTTACCCGCTGCAACAATCTTATGTCCAAGGGCTGAAACAAATTCTATGAGTTCCATACAAGCAGTTGGTTCATCGCCGGCACCAAGTGTATAAATAAGCCCTCGTTTTTCTGCTTCATGTTTGAGATAAGCGCCAATTGTAACATCTGCTTCAACATTCATCATGACAAGATGTTTGTTATTCTCAAGCGCTTTGATACCAATTTCTGCTCCTGCTTCGGGATAGCCTGTTGCATCAACGATAATATCAATTTGTTCATGACGTAAAACAAGGTTAATATCATTTGTTGCTGCAATCAAACCTTTTTCAATGCTTTGCGTGAGAGCATAAGTATTTTCAACTTCACAGACATGTCCACCCTCGCCATAGGCTAGTGTAGCGGCATCAACAATACGTGACGGCGTTCTAGTGGCTACAGCTGCGACTGTTATACCATCCATATGTGCAATACTTGATAATAAATCTGTGCCCATTTCACCACAACCAATCAGTCCAATACGGATGGGGGGATGCTTTTCTGCACGTTGTTTTAAATCATGCGCTAAACCTGTTAGGTTCACATTGCTTGCCATTCTTTTTTCCCATTTGAAAACTATTCTGCTAAAGAACTTTTCTCATTCATAAAGTGCATTTGTTTTTAAGACAATTAATCTTTTATTCTTGATGCTCTAATCAATGGATTTTATAAAAGCAAGAGGGGTGGTTGCTTTTATCAAATAAAATAGGAATAGCGTTATGCAGCAAAAAATAGCAGTACAAGATGTCACCAGTTTTATTGGGAAAGAAATGGGATTATCGGAGTGGCGTCTTGTTACACAGGATATGATTAATCAGTTTGCATGTGCTACAGATGATCATCAATGGATACACGTTGATGAGGAAAAGGCTAAAAAGACACCTTTTGGCGGCACGATTGCTCATGGTTTTTTAACATTATCGCTTTTGTCTACGCTCGCTTATGAGGCGCTTCCAGAGTTAGAAGGGAGCACAATGGGGATTAATTATGGTTTCGATAAAGTACGCTTCATGAGTCCTGTGAAAACAGGGGTACGGATACGTGCGCGTTTTGTGTTAGACGACGCAGAAATTCGCCCTTCTGGTCGAGTGGTTTTCCATTATGGGGTTACGGTGGAAATTGAAAAGTTAAAAAAACCAGCTCTTACAGCTCAATGGCTTATTGTTGCTATTTTGGAAGAAAAACCTTCCAATATCTAGATTATTTGAGTGCTTTATTTTATAAAATTTTTATACAATTCTATTAGAAGTTTCTTCAATGATAATATTGAGAATAATCTATAGGATGATAGATATAGTGGAGCTATCATAGCGTTGATAGCCATAGCAGGTTGCTATTTTCCTAGATTGTTTTGAAGAGGAGTTTCTTAATGTAGATAGTGCATTGCTTCACGCTTTTGTTTATAGCGTTCTTTAATGGGATCATACCCATCACGTAAAACAGAACGCTTCAAATGGAATATACTTGCGTTGCCAATTCACGGGCTTATTTTAAAGAAACATCTCTCAACGCTTGTTACACCCATTTCGCAATGGCGCCTGTGAATGGTATAATGATAAAGCCATTGAGCCCCCCTATCTTTATGCTTTGTAAAGAAGAAAGCCGACACCATCATATTATATGCTAACCGCCAATGTTAAGACAGGTCTTGGCGCTTGAGATAATTCATAAGAGGCATGCCTGCCTTCCTTTCTTATATAGTTTTTACTCACCCAGCTCTTCCCGCTTGTAACGTGCAAGCGAGAGGTTTTGGTTGATTCTATATAAGTTCAATATGTTCTCTAAGGTTGGGAAAGGTCGTGACCAATGTCTTAATTTGACATGATAATTTATTATTTTTATGTTAAGAGAGAGTCTCACATACTGTGAGATCTCTTATTTTATCCCCTTTTATATTCAATCAATTAAAACTATTTTCTTTCATTTTACAAACGGATGGGGAGAGATAAAAACTGTTTAAGAAAAAAGTTCCTAATCTCTTATGAGCGTTTTCGATAGGCAAGGGGGAAGCACTTTGGAAGTGGCAAAGAGGATGATGGTATTGGCATGTGAAATTCTAAGTCTTTTAATGTTTTGTTTTATCAAGTTTTTGTACGATTTTATCAGAAGTCCATTGGGTTATAATATTGAGCATGATCAAAAGGATGATGACGATGGTCATGATGAAGGTATTATAGCGTTGATAGCCATAGCGGATTGCCATATCCCCTAAACCGCCTCCACCAAGATATCCAGCAAGTGAGGTGGCTCCTATGAGAGAAATGACCATGACTGTAAAACCTGTAATCAGGCTAGGGAGAGCTTCAGGAATAAGAACATGTCTGATAATTTGAAGACGGCTTGCCCCCATAGAGCGGATCGCTTCAATAAGACCGTTTTCAACGGTTTTAAAAGAGAGTTCCGCCATGCGTGCATAAAAAGGGATAGCTGAAATGGTCAGTATAAAAATTACAGCAGGCATTCCTATCCCTCTTCCTACAACGATACGCGTAACGGGAAGAAGATAAAATGCAAGAATAATAAAGGGAATGGCACGAATACTGTCAATGATCATGCTTAAAGGGCGATTGATGAGAGATGAGGAAAAAATCCCCCCGCGTGCTGTTGTGTGAAGAAGAAGACCAAGGGGAAGCCCTATAATAAATGCCATAAAAGAAGCACTAAGTGTCATCAATATTGTATCAATAACAGCTTGGGGAAGTTCATGAGACAGAACATTAAACATAGCCTAAGACCTCACAATATCGTCCTTTTTTCGTTAACCATTGAACAGCTTTTTCTAAAGCTTCTTTATCTTCTCCAGGAAGCGCCAAGAAGAGTCTCCCGATGGTTTCATCTTGAACTGTATCAATGCCACCATGCAAAATACGTGCTTTTAAACCACTCTCATTTTCTAGAAGATGAAGAAAAGGCTGCTGGGCAATTTCACCGGCAATATTAATTTCAATGACAGCTTCTCGCCCGATTGGTTTGAGATTTTTCGCAAATTTTTCAGGAAGTTGCGGGGTGACAAGCTTGAGCATGGCTATGGTTGTATCGTCTTGCGGTGATGTAAAGATGTCTTTCACACGTCCTTCTTCTACAATGTTCCCCTGATTAAGAACAACAACGCGATGCGCTATGGTGCGCACAACTTCCATTTCATGGGTGATGAGCACAATCGTGAGATTGAGGTGTTTATTAATATCAGCAAGGAGCTCTAGAATAGATTGTGTTGTTTCAGGGTCAAGAGCAGAGGTAGCTTCATCTGATAACAATATTTTAGGATTAGCAGCGAGCGCACGAGCAATGCCAACGCGTTGTTTTTGCCCCCCTGACAATTGTGCCGGATAGCAATATTCTTTCCCAGATAACCCAACCAATTCAATCAGTTCAAGGGCACGTTTGTGGCGTTGTTTTTTACTTACACCACTTAATTTAAGCGGCAATGCAATGTTATCAAGAATATTTTGCGATGAGAGAAGATTGAAATGTTGAAAAATCATCCCAATTCGTTGACGGTAAGGCGCCCATTCTATCTCTGATAGATTGGAAATATCAACACCTTCAAAAAAAATGGACCCTGCATCAATCTTCTCTAACCCATTTAAACAGCGGATAAGTGTTGATTTTCCTGCTCCACTGCGCCCAATAATGCCAAGGATTTCACCAGCATGGATATTTAAAGAGAGATTATTAATTACCGGAATACCAGCCGTTTTGTTAAAACAACGGCTGATGTTTTTTAAGGTGATAAGAGTAGGTTTTTCCATTCACAATTACTCGGACATTTAGCACAATTACCAAGATGTTTGGGCGGTTTTGCCAAAAATCTCTTTGATTTTTGCACGGATAAGATCGTTATTGTAAGCGGCAACTAATTTTTTAACCCATGGCTCATCTTTTTCGCTCGTGCGTACAACGATGATATTATCATAAGGATTATTTTTTGCGCTCTCCCATGCGACTACATCTTTTTCGAAGTTTAATCCGGAAACAATAGCCCAGTTTGTGTTTATAATTGCAAGATCAAAATCGTCAATAGCTCGCCCTAACATACCAGCATCGAGCTCACGAATTTGCAGGTTTTTAGGATTTTCGATAATATCAAGTGGAGATGCAAGAATATTATGAGGATCTTTTAATTTAATGAGACCTAAAGAATTGAGAAGAAGTAAGGCTCTTCCACCATTAGATGGGTCGTTCGGAATACCAACATGTGCACCATCACGAAGATCTTTTAAGTCTTTTATTTTGTGTGAATAAACACCGATTGGAGCAATAAATGTATAGCCGACAATTGAAAGTTTATAGCCACGTTGTTTCATTTGTTCATTAAGATAAGGGGCGTGCTGAAAAGCATTCGCATCGATCTCTCCTGCGTTAACAGCGTCATTAGGCAAAGCGTAATCAGAAAAATAAACGAGTTCAATATCTAAACCGTCTTTTTTAGCCTGTTCAGCAGCAGTTTTCCAAATAATCGCATCCCGCCCTTCCATAATACCAAGTTTGATTTTTGATTTGTCTGTAGCCATGACAAAGACCGTAGATAAAAAAAGAGCAAAGAGAGAGAGGAATAATCCTATAATCCGACTACGAGAAAAAAATTTTAATGTCATGTACTTTTAACTTTCTTTTCCAGGAGATTTTTTGAGGGAAGTGTCAATATGCTCTGTATTTTTTTAGGGAGATTTAAAGTTATACAAGCTTTAGAGAATATTCAATCACTTTTATTTTTCAAAGAGTATTATTTTTCCTTCTATTTTAGTTGTTTTGAGGGCTGATCATCATTCATTCTCAGAAATGCTCTGAAATTCGGGCAATCAATTCTTCTATTGCAATCATTTGTTGAGGGAACCAATGACACTTAAAAAACTTCTTTAAGGGACGATTGGTTGAAGAACCGGACAATCAGATGATGCTTTAGCCGTAAATTCATGAAGAACATACTGCGCAATCAAGATCAAAAGGCCGTGTTCGTGTAGGCGATAAAGAGAGATTTTGTTGCAATGTTGTGGGGTCTTTGGGGGGATAAAGGTTGCTGATCATTGGATTTAAACGCGGCAAATTTTTGTAAAGGCGAAATTTTGCCCTTCACATGTTTTAGAGAGGAAGAAAAATAATGTTAAGAAAGAAATTTTTATCAACAACAATGATTTTATGGGCTTTGGGAGCGTCAGAGGTGGCTGTGACTGCTTTTCACGCAGAAGCTGGAACCATTACAGGAACAGTTGCTCGTGTTGCATCAGGTCAGGTATCTTTACGCACAGGTCCTGCGACAGCTTATAAAGTTATCGCAATGGTTCCAATGGGAGCAAAAGTGCAAATTTATGGCTGCCTATCCAATAAAACTTGGTGTTCTCTTGGTTATCACGGAAAAGTTGGTTGGGCATCTGCACGTTACGTCAATGTTAACAATGTTCCTACCATTGCTTTTAAAAGGATGCCTGTAAAATCAAAAGCCATGGTAAAATCGCCAAAAGAAAAAGTAAAACAGGCTGTTTCCGACTTTAAAGCTCTTCCGGCGATTCAAAAAACACGGAAAAATATGCAAAAACTATACAGAACAGATGTGATTATCGATTCTACAGGTGTTAAAAAAAGGGATGAACGAACAATTTTAAATCCGTCGCAAAAAGCACAAGGCGTTTCTGTAAAGCACGTGAGTGCTTATAATCCCTCCTTTCCTAATAATGTCAATTACAAAAATTTTGAACGTAATGAAACGCGTTACCGTGTCGTGACCTATCCTGCTCGATAAGGGTAAAGTTAATTTCACAACCGGAATGACAAATAGGATCAGCAGCATAAAGCAAAAAATGCTTATGCTGCTGATCCTATTGTACCGTAAAATGGTATTAAGGCGGCAATGCTTAACTTAAGGTGGTGAGGCATTCAAGGATATTCAGAGTAAAATTTGTCAATACCTCGAATTACGGTTCTTTAGGATGGTGATATGAATCCTCAGCTGGAAAAGATTATACTGAAGAGAAGCCGGACTTTTGACAGACCGGTTAGGGCTCTTCATCTTTTCGGACAGGGCATTAATTTGCGGACTTAGGCTTTATCAAATTACGAGAAATGAGCAATTCAGCAATTTGAACGGCATTCAATGCTGCTCCTTTTCTTAAATTATCGGCGACAACCCAGAAAGCTAAACCATTTTCAACGGTGATATCTTCACGAACACGACTAATAAAGGTATCATCTTCTCCGGTACCTTCATAAGGTGTGGTATAACCACCATCTTCGTGTTTATCGATAAGCTGACAGCCTGGTGCATCGCGGAGGAGCGCTTGTGCTTCAGATGCGCTTAGTGGTTTTTCAAATTCAACATGGACGGCTTCGGCATGACCGATAAAGACAGGGACCCGAACAGCAGTGGCCGTTAATTTAATTTTCGGATCGAGAATTTTCTTCGTCTCAACCGTCATTTTCCATTCTTCTTTTGTATAACCATCTTCCATGAAAACATCGATATGAGGAATGACATTAAAGGCAATACGTTTAGTGAATTTTTTTGATGTAATTGGGTCTGCAACAAAAACTGCACGTGATTGTTCGAAAAGTTCGTCCATTCCTTCTTTACCAGCTCCAGAAACCGATTGATATGTAGAGACAACAACACGTTTAATGATTGCAGCATCATGGAGAGGTTTTAAAGCTAAGACCAGTTGAATTGTTGAACAATTAGGATTTGCTATAATATTACGCTTAGAAAAGGCATTTATAGCTTCGCCATTGACTTCAGGGACTATTAACGGAACATTGGCATCATAGCGCCACGTGGAGGAATTATCGATGACGACACAGCCGGCAGCAGCGATTTTAGGGGCGTATTCTTTGGAAATGCTTCCTCCCGCAGACATAAGACAAAAATCTGTGTCAGAAAAATCGTAAGTATCCAGTGCTTTTACTTTTAAAGTTTTATCTCCATAAGAAACTTCTTGTCCTAATGAGCGTCGTGATGCTAGAGGGACAATTTCATGCGCAGGAAAACCACGTTCTTCTAAAATTGTAAGCATTTCACGACCAACATTTCCGGTCGCGCCGACAATTGCAACTTTAAAACTCATTTTCTATATACTCCTCATGTCTCTCCACATTTATTCCCCGTGCTATACTCAGGAGAGAGTGAGTTGGTCAAGGAACATCATTAAATTATATTTTTGATTTTCAACAACTCAATTTTGTGCACAGCAATCATCATCGTTAGCACAATAAATTGTTTTATTTCAAATGATACGTTTTTTTTGAATCTTTCAGAATTGAAAAAATTGAATATTTTACGCTAAGCTATTATCTCTTTAGAAAACACTTTAATTAAGTGAATTCCTTATCTTCTGTCAATTGTTTACCTTCACACTTTTGAATTTTTTAAGGAGGTATGCGTGCTTCATGCCCTCATACCTTAAATGATAGAATTTATGGCACAACAGAATAAACTTAAGTATCCATATATAGATAAATTCTTATGAAAGTTATACATATATTTTTTTCGTGTCTATTTTTTACTTTATATTTCTTATTTTTACTTTAATCCTATTTTGCTATAAATATCAATCTTTGTAGTATGGTGGTATAAGATCTTTAATCTTTCTCGATATATTTAAGTGTTTTTTTAGTGTGTGGGAATATTCTTAGGCTTGTTTGGAGAGCCTTTTGTTTAAGTGAGTCATATGAGTGGAAAGCCGTTGAACACTCCCATATTTACGTTTAATAAAAGAGCAAGTTAGCACCATCATATATTTTTTTAGCACCCAATGTCGTTACAGCTCTTGGTATGTGAGACGATTCAATAAGAGGTATGCCTTTTTGTACATTTTTACTCACACGCCAACTTTGCTTGTGTTGTGCAAACAAGAGATTTTGATTGATTCAATATAGAACACGTTTGAAATGAAAGAATTTTACGATATTCGAAACACTTATTCAATATCAATAACGTTAGATTATCATTATAAATCAACGTGCTATTTCTAAGTTAAACTCGTTAGAATTCGGATTATTTACAAATCAGATTAGATTAAGAATTTTCATGCTCATGAGGTGTGGGGAGACAGTCACAATTCTTGTCAAGATTATTAAGGACGTTGATTGTCCTTTCAGTGAATTTATGAAAATAAGGGGTTATTTTTTCATCAGAAATCAACTGCAAAATTGCTCTTTGTTTTTTGCGGGTTAGTATTCTGAAATTTTTTAAAAGTAAATATTCTGCTTTGCTTGCTATTCTGTCATCACAATGATAGGGGCTCTCTTCTTTTTTTGCGCTATCAGCATAAAAGAAGGAAACGGGAACATCTAATATATGAGCAATTTCCTGTAAACGTCTTGCACTTACGCGATTTAAGCCTTTTTCATACTTTTGGATTTGTTGGAATGTTACGCCTAAATGACTTCCTAATTGTTTTTGAGAAAAACCCATGACGTTTCTTCTGAAGCGAATTTTTGGCCTAAAGAAATATCGTAAAAATGTAGATTTTTGGCTTTCACTTGATGTCCCCACCGGTTGCGAGCGCCCTCGCATTAGTATTCCGGGGTCTGGAAGTGCTGAATCAAAACAGCCCCTTGCTTTTAGTGCTGAAAGCACTTGGATATAACAAGAGCCCCCGGAAATTCCGGGATATCCGCAAAAGCGGTTTTATTTCTAGTTTGAGTTTTTCGGGCTTCCAGACCCTATTTGATTGTCGCGTATACAACCAAAAACACAAGCCTCCTTCATAAGGCAATTACTTTCAATCGTCAATTGAAATTACAACAGTGTTTCTTGTTTGTTTTTTCAAGTTTTCACGTAATTAATGCGTATATTATACATAAAAATATTGCTTGAGATACTTTAGATACTTGTAAAAATTGTAAAGCGAAATTAAAGGGTGATGGCAAGGTAATGGGGTGATTTTCTCCTTTACGATTTTATGTTTTCTCCCCAAAATTAGGCTGTTTCCCCGCTTTGAAAAGTAAACAAACAGATAAATATTCTTGTCCCGATATGGTATACATAAGATGATACAGCTTATCGTTTTTCTTCATCTTAAATCGAGGTATCTCAAACATGTTGCTCGTGAAGGGTATAACGTAAAGTTCATGAAATATAACAATTTTATATTTAATAAATAAATTTCATTTACCTGAGTTGGTTCAAAATGTTATTATAATTCTTGCTTTTAAGAAGTTCATAAGAGCCATTTTTATTCCCTTTTTTAATTGTTTTTGTTCAGATGCTTGTGTGGTGCAAGCGAATGGTTTTGATTGCTTCAGTATGAACAGGCTGGAATGAGATAAATCTGATGATATTTTTGGCTTTTGTTACAAGGTGTAAAGCGATATAAATATCTTTATTGTAAAACTCTTTTTTCAGAAATCGTAGATATTGAGATATCATATTGATAGAGGATTGATAGCAGTGGGCTTGTAGAGGAAAATTGCATGAGGGTTTTTTATTTTTTATGCGTTATTTCTTCATTGTTTTGCAAAGGGCGCGCTTCTGAGGCAAGCATAATGGGAACGCCATCACGAATAGGATAGGCAAGTTTGGCTTTGAGAGAAATGAGTTCTTGTGTTTTTCGGTTGAAAGAGAGAGTGCCTTTCGTCATTGGGCAGACGAGCAATTCGAGCATTTTGGGATCTGTGGTCATTTTTTTCATGTTGGGACATTCATTAGTTTAAGCGGTAATCTGTTCTTGTTTGTTTCATGAGTGAGCGCTCTGTTAATGCAAGAAGAGTTTGGGCACGGCTTTCGATATCTGGAGCTTCAAGGAGAGCTTGTTTTTCTGCTGGTGTAAAGGGGATAAGGGCTGAAAAAGCATTAACCAATATAGGTGTAGGGGCTTCTATGATACTGCTCCAATTATATTCCATTTCATGTATGGTTAGATATTTTTCTACAACGTCGAGTAAGTTCTCTCGGTTAATGTTTTCTTCAATATCAAATTCTTGCAAGTCTTTTATGTTTGATTGGATGAGAGCTGTTCGATAAGATTTTGTGTTTGTCAATTCTTGTTCTAAGGTGAAGCGGCAAACACCTTGTAAGATAATGAACAGTTGTCCATTTCCTGTTTCACTGTAGTTTGTAATGCGCCCTATACAGCCTGTTTTATAAAGTTGTGTAGAGAAGCGGTCTGTATCCGATGAAAGTGGTTGAATAATGCCCAATAGACGATCAGTTACCATAACGTTTTCAATCATTTCAAGTGATTCTGGTTCAAAAATGTTGAGTGATAAAAAACCACCGGGTAGTAAGAGTGCACCTTCTAAAGGAAAAAGAGCAATTTGCTTTGGAAGATCATTTTCGCAATTGTAAGAGATATTACCAGCTTTCATGAGTATTTTGTCACCTTTGTTCGGTAGTTTTAGTCTGTAGATAGTCGCAATTTATGACACTATGGAGTAAAGCAGAAAAACCACTTCTTGTGCATTAAAATCATACTTATAAAATACTTGAAGTCCTTAATTCTAAAAAAGAATATGAAACCCTATCTTTAAGGTTGAACTGCGCGCGAAAGAATATTGCTTTGCGATCTTTTTAGTGTGTGACGTTTTGCATGATTTTCAAGAGGTATTTTTGTTTATAGCTTTTGATTTTTGTCTTAAATTTCCTAAAATGTGTTCCTTGCAATTTTTGTAAGGTTCAAAAGGACACTATTATAAATCTTTTGAAGCAGCTTATGCAAGTTTTAAAATGAGAACATTTTCATCACTTTACTAATGACAGTGTGATAAAGATAGGCTATAGGTTAAAATATGCTGGAAAGAGCGTTATTGTTTCTTTCATTCTTTTGCGGGAGAGTGCATATTGCAAATTTTCGCATTGCCGCCGAAGGGGAAATAGCCCATAATCTCTCAGGCTTTAAGGACCGTAAAAGGAAGAAGGCAGATCTGGAAAGTCGGGAGAACCCGCGCCGAAGGTGTAAGCGAAAAATCTTTTCGCGAGTCTCTCAGGTTGATGACAGAGGGGGCAGAGACGGCCATATTCTGTGGGCGTTAGCGCAGCTTTGGAGTTATTATGGGCACAACACAAGAAACATCTTTTTTAAAAACACTTCCTTTATATGATTTGCATGAAAAGGCAGGAGCAAAATTTGGTGCTTTTGCGGGCTGGAACATGCCTTTAACTTATCCTCTTGGCGTTTTGAAAGAACATCTTCATACGCGTGCACATGCAGGACTTTTTGATATTTCTCATATGAAATTGATTGCGGTTGAAGGGGCACAAGCCGTGGAATTTTTGTCCTATGCTTTTCCCATTGATGCAGCAGCTTTAAAGATTGGGCATTCACGGTATAATTATTTGCTTAATGAGCAGGCTGGTATTCTTGATGATCTTATCATTACCCGTTTGGAAGAGGGCCGTTTTATGTTGGTCGCCAATGCTGGGAATGCACAGGCTGATTTCGTAGAATTGGAAAAGCGTGCGGTTGATTTTGAATGTCAAGTGATTGCCCTTGAAAGGGTATTGCTTGCTCTTCAAGGTCCTGAAGCGGCAGCTGTTCTTGCTGATGCCGATTTACCAGGGAATGAATTGTTCTTTATGCAAGGATTCGAACCACAGCAGGATTGGTTTATAACGCGTTCTGGTTATACGGGAGAGGATGGTTTTGAAATTGCTTTGCCTATAGGGCATGCGCATATGTTGGCTGAAAAATTGCTGAGTGATTCTCGTGTTGAGTGGATTGGACTTGCAGCACGCGATAGTTTGCGGTTGGAAGCAGGGCTGTGTTTGCATGGAAATGATATTACCCCTGATACGACACCTATTGATGCGGCTCTAATATGGGCTGTTCCTAAAAGTGTTCGAGAAAAAGCACAATTTTATGGTGCAAAAGCTTTTCTTGAAGCACTGCAAAAAGGACCTGCTCGTTGTCGTGTTGGATTAAAACCGCAAACGCGTCAACCTATTCGTGCCGGTGCGGTGCTTCTTGATGATCAAGGTAATGAGATTGGCGTTGTAACATCAGGTGGTTTTGGTCCTTCTTTTGATGGTCCTGTCGCGATGGGTTATGTTCCTGTTGATTTTAAAGTTGAAGGGACACAAGTCTTTACAGAACTGCGAGGCAAAAAGATTGTACTATCAGTTCATTCACTTCCCTTTGTTGAACAACGTTATTTTAAAGGATGATTTTTTATGTCTAAAACTTATTTTACACAAGACCATGAATGGCTTAGCGTTGAAGGGCAAGTGGTGACTGTTGGGGTTACGCATTATGCGCAAGAGCAATTAGGGGATTTGGTTTTTGTTGATTTACCACAAAGTGGAACAAAACTTTCCAAAGGAGAGGCGGCGGCTGTTGTGGAATCAGTGAAGGCGGCTTCAGATGTTTATGCTCCTCTTGATGGTGAAGTGGTCGAAATAAATGAAGCCTTGGCTGATAATCCTGAACTGGTGAATCAGAAATCCGAAACAGAAGGCTGGTTATGGAAAATGACATTGCAGGATGAGACACAACTGGAAGGGTTGTTAGATAAAGATGCTTATAAGGCTTTGATTGGATGAGTGGCATGATCGAGCGTTCTTTTTCTTCTCGACATATTGGGCTGCGTCCTGATGAAACACAAAAAATGCTTGATGTTTTAGAGCTTGATTGTGTTGATACACTCATTTCTCAAGCTGTTCCACACTCTATCCACTTGGGACGTTCATTGAATCTTCCAGAGGCTGCTAGTGAAGGACAAGCCTTGGAAGAACTCTCCAAGATGATGGAGCGTAACCATGTGCACAAAAGTTTTATTGGGCAAGGATATCATGGAACTTATGTGCCTCCGGTTATTTTACGAAATCTGTTTGAAAATCCGGCTTGGTATACTGCTTATACGCCTTATCAAGCAGAAATTAGCCAGGGTCGTTTAGAACTTTTGTTTTATTTTCAGACATTGGTTAGTGAACTAACAGGTTTGCCTGTTGCTGCTGCTTCTCTTCTTGATGAAGCAACTGCTTTAGCTGAAGCCAATGCTCTCGCTTTTCGCTTTTCCCGTGAGAAAAAAACAAAAATTTCTCTTCAGAGTCTTTTACATCCTCAGATTTTGAGTGTTGTGCAAACGCGTGCTGAAACACAAGGGATTCAGATTAGCCAAAATGGCGAAATTGCTTCTGATACAGCAGCAATTGTTTTATCTTGGCCAGATACAAAAGGTGCTTTTCATGATTACAGTGAGATCATAAAAGAGGCAAAGGAAAAGGGAGCTTTAGTTATCGTTGTGGCTGATCCTTTAGCGCTTACCCTTATGGAGCCACCGGCTCAATGGGGGGCAGATATCGTTGTTGGCTCTATGCAGCGTTATGGCGTTCCAATGGGATTTGGTGGTCCACATGCTGGTTACCTTGCCGTGAGTGATGCATTAACGCGGCTTATTCCAGGGCGTATTGTTGGTCAATCCGTGGATACGAGAGGGCGTGTTGGTTTTCGTTTAGCTTTGCAAACACGCGAACAACATATTCGGCGCGATAAAGCGACGTCAAATATTTGTACAGCGCAGGCTTTGTTGGCTAATATGGCAACCGCTTATGCTGTTTGGCATGGGCCAAAAGGCTTACAAGAAATTGCGCAGCGAATTCATCATTTAACATGTCGTTTTGTTGCTGGTTTAGAAGCAGCAGGGGTTCATGTTGAAGGGAAAAGCTTTTTTGATTGTGTTAGTATTTCTGTTAAGGGAAAAGCGCGAGAGATTGCGCATCAAGCCAAAATAGGTGGACGCCTTATTCGTGTTCTCGATGATGACACTATTGCAATCAATTTTGATGAATTATCGACAGAAGAAGATGCAGGTGCTTTAGCGCAGCTTTTTGGGGCACAATTAGGCGATCAGGTTTCTCCACAGCTCTATGGAAAAAAACGGGATGCTGCTTTTCTTTCTCAGCCTTTTTTTCATGCTGTTCATTCAGAGACAGATATGATGCGCTTTTTGCGTCATTTAGCGGATAAGGATTTGGCGCTGGACCGTGCTATGATCCCTCTTGGTTCTTGTACAATGAAGCTTAATGCAGCTGCTGAATTGATGCCTGTGAGCTGGGCGAGCATGGCCAATATACACCCCTTTGTTTCACAAGAGGATGCAGCGGGTTATTTGGAGATGATCAATCAGTTAAATGCGTGGTTGTGTGAAATTACAGGATTTGCGCAAGTTTCTTTTCAGCCAAATTCTGGTGCTCAAGGTGAATATGCTGGTCTTTTGGCTATCCGACGATATTACCAATCACGGGGAGAACATCAACGTACAGTTTGTCTTATTCCTGCATCTGCGCATGGTACCAATCCAGCTTCGGCCCATATGGCAGGGATGGAAGTCGTTGTGGTAAAATGTTTAAGCGATGGTGATGTTGATGTAGACGATCTCAAAATGAAAGCGCAATTGCATAAAGATAAATTGGCTGCTCTCATGATTACTTATCCTTCAACCCATGGTGTTTACGAGGAAAGCATTAAGGAAATTTGTTCTATTATTCATGAAAATGGCGGACAAGTTTATTTTGATGGTGCTAATCTCAATGCCCTTGTGGGTCTTGCTCGTCCTGCGGATATTGGCGCTGATGTTTGTCATATGAATCTTCATAAAACATTTGCTATTCCTCATGGTGGTGGTGGTCCTGGTATGGGACCAATTGGAGTTGCAGCGCATCTCAAACCATTCTTACCAGGTCATGAACAGGATGGGACAACACATGCGGTTTCTGCTGCTCCTTATGGAAGTGCGTCTATTCTTGCAATTACATGGATGTATATTCGAATGATGGGGGCTGATGGCTTAAAATATGCAACACAAATAGCCATTTTAAATGCCAATTATATTGCTGCACGTCTTTCAGCCGCTTATTCCATTCTTTATCGGGGAAAGCATGGACGTGTTGCGCACGAATGTATTGTGGATACACGCGTGTTGAAAGAGCAGTATGGGGTGAGTGTTGATGATATTGCAAAACGTCTCATTGATTATGGATTCCATGCGCCCACGATGTCGTTCCCTGTTCCGGGAACTTTGATGATTGAGCCAACGGAATCAGAACCAAAAGCAGAGATTGATCGTTTTTGTGATGCTTTACTCTCTATTGCTGAAGAAGCTAAGAAAGTTGGTAGCGGGGTTTGGCCAAAAGACAATAATCCATTGGTGAATGCCCCTCATACAGTGGCAGATACTTTAGGTGATGCTTGGGCACGACCCTATTCGCGACAAGAAGCTGCTTTTCCCAACAGTTCTCTTGATCCAGCCAATAAATATTGGCCTCCTGTATCACGTATTGATAATGTTGCGGGAGACAGAATGCTCATTTGTTCGTGCCCGCCATTGGGAAATACCTATTAAATAACAAATATGTATTTAATTTACTTATTTGCATAAACAAAAAAAGCCCACACATTTTGTGTGGTTTTTTTACTTGTTGATCATGATGGCGTTATTTGTCTATTTTCTAGAATTTTGCATTGTTTTTTTACAACATGAGCAAAATCGAAAAAGTCGACAAAAAAGCTGTGTTTTGTCGGCAATAGGCATGCTCTCCTTTGCCTTCTACCGTATGACATGGTTTTAGTGACTAGTCGGCATCGGTCTAGCCAGCTAATTCATGTAAACGAGAGTGAAAACCTATGAGGATAGGGTCACGTTTGTTGCATGTGTTGTGACATACTACTTCTCACTAAGGTGACGACGACCGGTTGTAGAAAGAATAAAATCAATTTTAGTGTTTTTGATGATAAAGACACGCGAAACTCTGTTGTTGCATCTTTTCGAGTCAAGAATTGTCTAAATATTTCTCTTTAATCTGCTTTTTATAAATATGACGCAAAAATATGTAAGAACACCTGTCAGAATGAGCAAACGCAAAGCCAAATGTATTATGGTTGTTTTTTACAAGGGGTCTTATAAAAAGCCGGCACATCTTTCCACTTCATTGCAAGTCAGTTTGTGACTTTACGGCGTTGTTTTTCTAAGAGCCCGTGTTCTTTCGCTGTTGCCTGTAAATCAACATCCAAACTTAACGCAGCGACATGTTTTAAGTCAGAGATTGAGAAAAAAAGAGCTTTATGAGTCGTTCCTGCTTTTGTCTGTCAGATGAGGGGGGGGGTGTATTTCTGTTGACGTAACCTTTGAAACTAGAAGACAATCTAATTTTGGGAAAATGTAAAGCCGTAAAGGTGAAAATCAATCCTCAGTTTGTCATCTCCTCTTAATTCAGCTTTGCGGCTTTCAAAAGTATTTAAAGCAATATTTTTTTAATAATGGGGATTACACATTGCTCCATACTTTATATTTATTGTGTTCTTTAGTGGGGGAATGACCCTCATGTGAAACAGAACGCTTCAAAAAGAATATACTTGAGTTGTTAATTCACGTGTTTGTTTTAAAGAGACACTTCGCTCCCAATCCCATTTCGCGACGGCGCTTGTGAATGGTGTAAGGGTAAATCCATTGATTCCCCACTATCTTTACGCTCTATGAAGAAGGAAGTTGGCACTATCATACACTTTTCCAGCGCCTAATGTTTATAGCCCTTGGCACTATGGTTCATAAGAGGTATTATTCCTTTCTTAAATCATTTTTATCTACACATAGTTCAGCTTGTGGTATGCAAGCGAATGATTTTAATTGGGCAGTTAATTTTAAAAACTTTGTAGTAGATGCTTTTTTGTCAATTTATGGGGAAAGGCTAAGTTTTTGTATTTTGGGTGAAAGCTACTTCCATAAAACAGTCCATCAACTTGTCTGTTTTGAGATTTCTGTGAATGCACGGTGTCTATGACCATTCTATGTAGTTGATTGTTGTAAAATCTTTTGTAAAAGCTCCTTAATTTTCTAAAAGGATGATTTTTATCAATCTATTTTTTTAAAGAGTTTTTATGTGTAAATGTATTTATAGCGGGAGCCAAGAGATGTTAGAATTTCATTGGGAAGGGTATCGGCATCTACAGATACTTTTTCAAGTGTTTGATGGGGCCCAATGAGTTCTACCCAGTCACCTGTTTGAGGTTTTTGTTCAAGATCGGTCGTATCTACAATAATGGAATCCATAGAAACCCGCCCAACCATGGGAAGTTTGTGCCCGTTGAAATAAACTGTTCCTTTATTCGAAAGAGCACGGAGCCAGCCGTCTGCGTAGCCTATAGAAATGGTTGCAAGAGTGCTTGGTCTGTTGGTTATAAAGCTTTCTCCATAACCAATAGGTGCTCCTATATCAACAACGCGGCTTTGAATGACTTGGGCTTCAAGTTTTAAAACAGGTTTTAGAAGGGATGTGTGTTTTTCTTGGGGGGCTATTCCGTAAAGTGCAATACCGGGGCGAACAAGATCAAAATAAAAATCTGATCCTAGAAAGATGCCTCCAGAATTGGCAAAGGAAGCTCTGCAGGGCGGCAGTTGTGCAAGGATCGTTTTGAAAGCAGTCAATTGGGCATAATTTGATGGGTGGGTATCATCTTCTCCGTTAGAAAGGTGACTAAGAATATATTTTATTTCTGCTTTTTCGAAAATTGTAGGGTGTTTGATGAGTTTTTGTAATTCTTTTTGATTAAGTCCTAATCGGTTCATATGGGTATCGATTTGAACAATTGCTGGAAATTTTTTATCTTTTTTTTGACAAATTTTTTGCCAATTTTCAATGGCATTCCAAGAGTTTAGAACAGGAACAATACCAGATTGTGCGACAAACTCTTCTGCTAAGTGTGGAAGTCCATTCAGAAGGGAAATCGTGACATTTGATGGTAAAATGCTTTTTAATTGGAGTGCTTCTATGATTTGGGCGACAAAAAAAGTGCGACAACCAGCTTGATAAAGGGCAGGAGCAATTTTGTGAGCTCCTAATCCATAGGCGTTTGCCTTTACAACTGCTGAACATTGCGTTGGAGCTACACGTTTGGCTAAAGTGATATAATTGGCAACAATGGCACTGACATCGACGGTTGCTACAGCTGCATAGAGTGATGTATCTATTTCATCATTAACGGATTTTTTCATTTTAAAAGCTTATCTGTGTTCGTGAAATACGGGTTTTTTTGGTTATTTCATTGAGGTTCTTTACGATATAGGGAAAGGCACTATTTTCTATGGTCAAAATCATAAGAATCCTATACTGCCATTAAAGTCGTTTTTTATGTAAAATGCTACTTTGGATATAAGAGATACTTTAGTTTTATTTGTGTTGTTATCAACATGGTATCTTCTAATAATTTGTAAAACATAAACTTTTTACTTATTTTCCCTAGTTGAGGCATATAAAAAATAAAACATAGTTTATTGTATTGTATCATTTTGAAGAGTGCAATATTAGGCTGTTGTTGCTGGTGCGATTGTTTTGATTAAATATTGCACTGGCTGCTTATTCAGAGAAGATAAAATGATTAAATTAAGCACGTTAAATCAATGCATTACAAGTTTTTTACCATGAGGGGAAAGATCACTTATCTGTGCAATTTTGGATGTCGTCTCATGCACTTAAAATTATTTTTGTTAAATGGAAAACAGTGTAAACACTTTCTGATACATTAAAAACTGTTGACTTAGAAAACCCGTTGATTTGGATATTATTTATTTTCAAGATGGATTGGGTATCCAATATTTACTTTCTAGTCTTTGATTGGTTTTAAGTGAAATCAATTTTATCGCTGATAGCGCGCGCTAGATTCATTTATTTAATTTTGACATAAAAGTGTTAACCTTGAGGCTTTTGTTTTAAGAAAATTGTTGGCAGATGGTTGTGCAAGTACTATATCACGTCAAGGATTCGAAATTTAACGTTCAATAAAATATAGGGAAGAGTATGAATACGTCTGCTACCAATGTTCCGTCAAGCATCAGCAGCGTTGCAAATTTTCCGATTCCTGAGAATGTGTTCGCCCTTACTGTCCAAGAGGTTTGTCACTACACAGATCGGTTATTTAAATTCCGTCTGAATCGTCCGGAAAGTTTTCGTTTTCGTTCGGGTGAGTTTGTTATGATCGGTTTGCCAAATGCAGAAAAGCCGATTTATCGCGCTTATTCGATTGCAAGCCCCTTTTGGGATGAACAGCTTGAGTTTTTTTCGATAAAAGTTCCAGGGGGACCTTTAACCGAGCATCTCCAAAAAATTAAAATTGGTGATACAGTTCTCATGCGTAAAAAATCTACAGGAACGCTGGTTCTTGATGCTCTTATTCCTGGAAAACGTCTTTATCTTCTTTCAACTGGGACGGGAATTGCTCCTTTTGCAAGCCTTATTCGTGATCCTGAAACTTATGAAAAGTTTGCAGAAGTTGTCCTTATTCAAACAACGCGCGAAAAGAATGAGTTAATTTATGCAAAAGATCTTGTTTCCTCTTTGCAACAAGATCCACTCATTGGAGAGTATGCACAACAGTTGAGATTTTATCCTATGACTACTCGTGAATCTTCTGAGCATATGGGGCGTATTACGACTGTTATGGAAAGTGGGGACTTTTTTGAAACAACTGGCCTTCCTAAAATTCATCCTGATGAAGATCGAGTGATGATTTGTGGTTCCATGGCAATGTTAAAAGATTGCGCAAGGATGTGTGAAAGCTTTGGTCTTGTTGAAGGGGCCAATAATGCTCCTGCTACTTATGTTGTAGAGCGCGCTTTTGTGGAGTAATTAGGTGGGAAAATTGGTGCTTTATCTTCTTTCAAACCGGTACGGGGTTTTTCCTTTTGCAAGCTTTATTCGTGATTCTGACACTTATGAAAAATTTTCAGAAGTTGTTCTTATTTAAATAACGCGCGAAAAGAATGAGTTAATTTGTGCAAAAGATCTTGTTTTCTCTTTGCAACAAGATTCATTCATTGGGGCATATGCACAACAGTTGAAATTTTATCCTATGACTACTTGTGAGCTTTCTGAGCATATGGGGCGTATTACGACTGTTATGGAGAGTGAGAGCTTTTTTGAAACAAGAGCACTCCCCAAAATTCATCTCGATGAAGATCGGGTGATGATTTGTGGTTCCATGGCAATGTTAAAAGATTGCGTAAGGATGTGTGAAAGCTTTGGTCTTGTTGAAGGGGCTGATATTCTTGCACTTTATATTATATTGTAGAAAGAGCTTTTTTCGAGGGAGAGGGAAGTTGTGATGCGGTATATGCTAATGCAGTAATCGAATCCCAATCACTTATTGCAATGAGTTGTTGGGGCGTTATCCAAGAACCACCAACGCAGAAGACATTGGGCAGTTGGAGCCATTGTGTTGCACTTTTTTGTGTAATACCGCCTGTTGGGCAAAACCGGATATCAGAGAAGGGAGATGCTAAAGCTTCAATGAAGGAAATACCTCCAGCAGCTTCAGCAGGGAAAAATTTAAGATATGAATAGCCTTTGTTTAATGCTTGCATGAGTTCACTTGGGGTCATTGCAGCGGGAAGAAGGGGAATTTCACTATTTTTTGCACAATTGATTAGTTCATTGGATAATCCGGGGCTTACAATAAACTTGGCTCCAGCTTGTTCGGCTTTTTCGTAATGTGTTGTGTTGAGAATTGTGCCGGCTCCAACAATTGCTTCAGGGACTTCTTGTGTAATTTTCTGAATTGCTTTGAGGGCATTTGGTGTTCGCAAGGTGATCTCAATTGTTTTTAATCCACCTTTGACAAGAGCGCGTGTTAAGGGTACAGCACTTTGTAGATTGTCAATGAGCAAAACAGGTATAACAGTTTGTCCTTGGAGATATAATAAAAGCTTTTCTCTTTTTTGGCACATGATATTTTTTCTTCTTGGAGATGATATTATTTGTATCGTTTGATTAAGCACAATATGTTAAAGAGTACATGAATAAATCTTGAAATTGAATGAAACGCGCGTTATGGCAAAACACATGGAAAAGAATTTTAAAGTTGCTGCACTTTATTGCTTTGCAGATTTGAAACATTATCATCAATTACAAAAACCTTTGCAGGAATTATGTCAAGCAAAGGATATCAAAGGCACTCTGCTTTTAGCACAAGAGGGAATTAATGGAACAGTTGCTGGTGCTTGTGCGGCAATTGAGGCATTGGTGGACTTTATTATGGCTGAGCCAGCGTTTCAAACGCCGGAGATTAAATATTCATGGGCATCAAAAATGCCTTTTCATCGCATGAAAGTGCGGTTGAAAAAAGAGATTGTGACAATGGGGGTTGAAGGGGTTGATCCGCTAAAAGTTGTTGGTACTTATGTGGATCCTGAAGATTGGAATGCTCTTATTCAAGATGAAGAGACAATTTTGATCGATACGCGTAATGATTATGAATATGCAATAGGGAGTTTTCAAGGAGCGATTGATCCGCAGATTAAAACATTTCGCGAATTTCCTGAATGGGTGCGTAAACATGAGGCTGAGTTAAAGAAAAAAAAGAAAATTGCCATGTTTTGTACAGGTGGTATTCGGTGTGAAAAATCAACAGCTTATGTTCGTGATCTTGGTTATGAGCAAGTCTACCATCTAAAAGGAGGTATTCTCAAATATTTAGAAAAAATTCCAAAAGAGAAAAGTTTATGGTGGGGTGAGTGTTTTGTTTTTGATGAGCGTGTTTCTGTTCATCATGGTCTTGAAGAATGTGGACGCGAATTATGTCGCGCGTGTCGTTCTCCTCTTAATGCTGAAAGCAAATTATCGCCTCATTATGAGGAAGGTGTTTCCTGTGATGCTTGTTATAACACGCGTAGTGAAGCCGATAGAGAGCGCTTTCGTGAGCGCCATAGGCAGTTTCAATTGTTGAAGTTGCGTGCAATTGATTCTCATCAAGGGACATAAGGATATCGCAGTGTAGGGCTTTAAATTGTAGCGTTTTTCTCTTAAATTTAAGAGAGAAGAGTTTTTTAATATTAGTAGAAAAATATTTTATAAGACCGGATATTATTCGGTCTTTTTGTTTATGTTAAATTATTTGACTTATAAGTAATCATTATAGATTGTTTGCTTTCTTTGATTTTATAGGATTGAGTATTTCAAATACTTTTCATTTTAAAATAGAAAAGTCATTTACGAACAATTTAGCACATTGATTTATAATAATTGGCTATTTACATCTTGAATAAGAGATCTAAATATCGTCAGGATTCTCTCATTCCAAGCCTGTTTCTATGGTTGAATCAATAAAAACCATATCTCTTCCACGTTACAAGCGGGGAAAGTCACGTGGAGTAAAACAATACAAGAAGGACGTGCCTCTTATTAGTCGTCTCAAATGTCAAGGGCTGTCACAACATTGGGGGCTTAGTGTGTGATGATGATCAGCTTGCTCTTTTATGAAGCCTAAAAATAGTGGGTTCAATAGATTTTATATTATTTTATTGGGGGTACTATTCTATCATTTACGGGCGCTGGTGTGAAGTTGGCTCGAGCACTTTAAGAAATGTTTCTTTAAAGAAAGTACGTGAGGATACAACCCAACTATATTCCGTTTGGGGTATTCTGTTTTACATGAGGGGAGTGATCCCATGAACGTGGATGAATGACCTTGTTTGGTGGGGGAGAGTGTTGTTTTTTCGCATCATTTTATCTTTAAGAATTAAAAAATGTTTAAAATTAAAAAAATGATTGAAATGAGAAAGAATTCGTTTTATAGGATGCCTTGCCCAAAGTCGCACGTGCCTGTGGGTGTCCGCTGGTTCTCAAATGGTGAGATTAACCGGTACGGTACCTGGAACTAACCGCTCCAGTCATTCTTACAGCCAATTGCAAGAATGAGGACATCTTGAAGCAACGACGGTGCGGGCCTTTCTGGTGTCTTCCAGCTTTTAAATGCTGGGATAACTATAGAGGCACACCTCATTGCCTTCAGTGCGGAAGTGGTTTTCTCAACTCCAATCAAAAAGGCATATAAAATAGAATAACGCGGTTTCGCGCTGTTCTTTCGCAGCATGCAATGCTAATTTCTGGTTTTTTGTAATCAGAATGGGGATGGTTGTTGTGTGTTTTTTGTCCTTTAGCTTTTGGCAGCTTTGGCTGTCTAAGCATAGAGTGGGGGAGCGTTCCCTCAAGGAGAATTGCAGATGGCAACGCAACGTATTCGCGATTTTCTTGCAACACATCGTTCTGAAGGTCCATGCTTAATTGTTGACCTTGATGTTGTTCGTGATAACTATTTAAATTTTGAAAAAGCTCTGCCGCAGTCTCGTATTTTTTACGCAATAAAGGCAAATCCAGCTCCTGAAATCTTGCGTTTGCTAAGTTCTTTAGGATCTTCTTTTGATGCGGCTTCTGTTGCAGAAATTGAAATGGCTTTAAAAGCAGGAGCAACGTCAGAGCGTATTTCTTTTGGAAATACGATTAAAAAAGAGCGTGATATTGCACGAGCATATGCATTGGGAGTTTCACTTTATGCTGTTGATTGTGTTGAAGAAGTGGAAAAAATTGCGCGTGTTGCTCCAGGAGCACGTGTTTTTTGCCGTGTTCTTACCGATGGCAAAGGTGCAGAGTGGCCATTGTCACGCAAATTTGGTTGTGTTCCAGATATGGCGGTTGATGTTCTAAGACGGGCACACCAATTGGGTTTGCAAGCCTATGGTGTTTCTTTTCATGTTGGATCTCAGCAGGTTGATTTGAGTGCGTGGGATCGTGCTTTATCGGATGCTTCTACAGTGTTTAAGCGTTTGGAACAAGAAGGCATTTCACTAAGGTTGGTGAATATGGGGGGCGGTTTTCCAACGCGTTATTTGAAAGATGTCCCTACAGAACAAGCTTATGGTACAGCAGTTTTTGATTCATTGAAAAAGCATTTTGGTAATCGTATCCCTGAGACGATTATTGAGCCAGGACGTGCGATGGTTGGCAATGCTGGTGTTATTCGTACAGAAGTTGTTCTAATATCTAAAAAAGCTGATAACGATAATGTACGATGGGTTTATCTTGATATTGGGAAATTTAATGGTCTTGCTGAGACTATGGATGAAGCCATTCGTTATCCTATTGAGACACCTCATGATGATAAGGTGATGGAGCCTTGTATTTTGGCTGGACCGACATGCGATTCGGCAGATGTTCTCTATGAAAAAACACCTTATCCGCTTCCTCTATCCCTAACGATAGGAGATGAAATATTGATTCATGGAACGGGTGCTTACACAACAACTTACGCATCGGTTGCTTTTAATGGTTTTGAGCCTTTACGATCATATGTGATCTGACATTTCCTTTTAACTATAGTTTTTTAGATTTTTTGCTATGCTTGTCATGGCGCTGTAAGAGGGCGGTTATAGAGATGAACATGATTAATTTTCAAACAAAAGATGGGGCATGTTTTACACTTTTATTGGAGCAAGAAGCCGATAAGCCTTATCGAGAAAATTTGCTTGATTCAATGATGGGGTATGGACGTAAACGTAAATCATCAGAGGTTTTACGTCGTGGTCGTTTGGCTGCTCAAGGGCTCTCTTTTGTGGTTAAAAATGTGCTTGGAGAGCTTGTGGGAAGTGTCCGTCTTTGGCATGTTTCTTTTTCTAAAGAAAAAAATGAAACACAACATGCTTTACTTTTAGGCCCCTTGGCTGTTGCGTCTGAATGTGCTGGTATGGGAATAGGATCAATTTTAGTCCGACATGCAATTGAAACAGCAAAAAAATTGGGATATGGCGCCATTTTGCTGGTAGGGGATTTTGAATTTTATCAACGTTTTGGCTTTTCAAATAGTTTAACAGAAAATTTGGCAATGCCTGGTCCTTACGAAAAACATCGCTTTCAAGCGTTGGAACTGATACCACATTATCTTTCTGGGTGTTATGGCACTTTGGTTCCTAGTGGAGAACGAGAAGTTTCAAATCGTTTTCAGCATCATAAAGTCGCTTGAAGATAGTGTTTATTTCGTTTTTCAGCAGCTGCCATTGAGAAGAGCATACCGTTTTGACAGTGCCAAGGTATTTAGCGGTACAAAGTTTTGGGGAGTTGTATTGCGATTTTATTATATGGCTTTTTCTTTATGGGGCTGGTTTCTTATTTTTGATAATTTCAGTTAAGTGAGTAAGAATATATTTTAAGCTCATTTTTTGAAATAGTGTCTTATTTTATAATACTGAAGGAACCGGATTTTTGAGTTGTCTTGTGTTCTTTTAAAGTCGCTATCATCATACAGTTTTCCAGTTTTCAATATCGTTGGTCGATCTTGCATCAAAACGGTTGGATATTTTACTTTTTTCTTAAACAGTTTTTATTTCTTTGCTTTTTATGTGCAAGGGAATGGTTTTGATTGATTCAATAGAGAGATATTTTGAGAAATTTTATACAATTTCAGCTCTTGTTGAAAGAGCAGGGGCTTAAGAAAGAAAAATATGTAGCAGTAGAATCAAAATTGTAAGTATCAGCTTTTTTTAAAGAGTGTAAAAAAATAAAATTACATGTTTAAAAGCAGCTTTTTTGAAAAAAATATATCATTACTTTTTTGCTATAAAGGTAAATCGTTTTGCAATTGGCATGAGAGTATCAAATACAAAATGATTTTCTCATGTAAAATTTTGCATTCAGAATCAAAAAAAACGTTATCCTACACATTATAAGAGAAATATGTGCGTGAATAAAAATCACAAGAATCATAAATCTTTTATGAATATTCTTGTAAGAATCAAAAGAGTGAAGGGCACAGAATCTTAACAAAATAGTTTTTATGAGGATAGTAGCGTAAAAAGGGGGTAGATAGATGAGAGATTTAATCTTTTGTGCCCTATAGTGATAAATCAAAAATCTTATAGAAATGGCTGCTTTATCTTTATGGTGTGGAGCACTTTAGATAAGCTCTTTGTTTATTATCATCTAGAACAATTTTTGTATGCGAGAAGTTGTTTTTAAGTGCGGAAAGAGCCCGCATTAAAAGAATTTTTATCAGAAGAATCATTTAGAATCATATGTTTATTTATACTGTCTCTTGAGACAAGATAAAGTGCATAGGAAACGAGCAAAGTGATAAGGATAAAAAATATTTCTCAATTTTAATTAAGCTTAGTGATTTGGTGGTGAATCCATGAGAGGTGGTATTTTTTTGAGAAACATGGTCATAAATGTCAAAACACCAAAAATGATGGTTATGATAAAGAAAATATCACTAATAGCCATAATGGTTGCTTGTATGCGTACCATACCAAACAATTGAGAAAGAGCCAGAGTATAGGAATCAAAGGTTTCTGTTTTGAATAATACAGTAAGATTTGAAAGCATTTCAGTTGCTTGTCTGTTTGCGTAGTTAAGAGTTTCGGCTATTCGTTCATGATGGAAGTCTGTGCGTTTTGTTATGAGAGTGTTGATAATGGCAAGCCCTACAGCCCCACCTAGATTCCGGGTGAGATTAAAGAGTCCAGAAGCATTTTGCATCCGTTCTGGTGGGAGTGTTCCCAAGGCAATATTATTAATAGGAACCATACATAACATTACAGAAGCACCACGGAAAACTTGCGGCCAAAAAAGCTGCCAAAAATCCCAGTTATCTGTGATAGAGCTCGCCATCCAAATACCTATTGCAAAACCAAAAAGTCCTATTGCCATCATTAAACGTGCATCCATTCGTGCTGAAAGAAATCCAGCAAGCGGGGCAGTTAATAACATGACGAATCCTGAAAGAAACAATGTTTCTCCAATCATGAGGGCATCAAAGTGGCGGATTTGGCTTAAATAGACAGGATAAAGGTACGTGAGTCCATAAAGGCCTATTCCCAATGAAAAGGAAAAAATGGATGCAGCTGAAAAATTAAAATTAGAAAAAGTAGAGAGATCTACAATGGGTTCTTTTACTGTAAAAGCACGCCAGAAGAATAAGGCTGCAGCAAGAATCATGGTAATGAACAAATCCCGAATCAGCGTATCACTCAGCCAATCATGACGTGCTCCTTCTTCTAGAATATACTCTAAAGTTCCCAAGAAAGTAGCCATAGAAATGAATCCTAACCAATCAAACTTCTTCATTAAAGAGGGATCAGCTTTATCAAAATCAATTAATTTCCAAGCGAGAATTGAGATGATAATCCCGCAGGGTACATTGATGAGAAAGAGCCAATGCCATGATGAGAGATGACAAATATAGCCTCCCACGGTTGGACCAATGGTGGGGGCCAATGTTGCTACTAGTCCAACAATAGGGGTAACAATTGGGCGTTTGGAAGGAGGAAAAAGAACATAAGAGGCGACAAAAACGCTTGGGATAATTCCTCCACCAATAAAACCTTGTAGTGCGCGATACAAAATCATCTCTCCAATAGATGTTGCTGTTGCACAAAGAACAGAAGTAATCGTAAACCCGATCGCTGATATGGTGAAGAAAACACGTGTTGAAAGCAATCTTCCTAAAAATCCAGAAAGCGGCAACATGATGACTTCAGCGATGAGATAGGAGGTTTGAATCCATGAAATTTCTTCAGAGCTTGCTGTAAGACCCGCTTGAATTTCAGCTAAAGAAGAGGAAACGATTTGGATATCTAAGATTGCCATAAACATGCCAAAAGACATAGCAATAAAAACTACAATTTTGCGCATTCCTATGCGTTCTTGAGACTGTATGAGCTCTGGTATGGAAGATGTCATAGTAAGATCTTCTACTTTTTTATAAGAGACTTTTATCTTGTGGCTTTGTACGTGTATCAATTTTCACTGAAACACTCATTCCTGCTCGGATATGTCCGGTTTTTAAGACTTCTTCTGGAATAGAAATACGTACGGGAATGCGCTGGACAATCTTTGTAAAGTTACCGGTAGCATTTTGTGGAGGCAGAAGAGAAAAAACAGCGCCTGTTGCGGGCGAAATAGAAAGTACTGTTCCTGTAAAAACATCATTTTCGAAGGCATCAACAGAAATATAAGCTTTTTGTCCGGTATGAATGTCTTGTAGCTGTGTTTCTTTATAGTTTGCTTCAATATAAAGTGCATGTATGGGGACTAACGCCGCAAGACGTTGGCCATTTACAACAAAATCTCCCGTTTTTGCTGTTAAATTTCCTATAACTCCATCAAATGGCGCTCGTATAATGGTCGAATCAAGATCACGTTGTGCTTTTTTACGCGAGAGCTCTAAACTCTTTGTTTCGCTTTCTGTTTCACTTCGTTGTGCTTCTAGCACTCGGATATTTGCACGTGCTGAAGCCATTTTTGCATCCGCTCTGTTAACATTCGCAATGGCTTGTTCATAAGCGGATTTGGCATCATCAACATTGGATTGAGGAGCATAACGATTGGCTTTCAGTTCTGTTACACGTTTTAAGGTGAGTTGTGCATTGGTTGCTATGGCTGAAGCGGCTGCTTTTTGTGCTTTTGCATCATCTAAAGAACTACGAGCGGCTGTGATTTGCGCATCAATGCGTAGAAGTGTTTTTTTCTGTGTGTTAAGATGCGCTTCTGTTTGATCCAAGGCTATTTTATAATCACCATTGTCTAGGTAAAATAAAACATCGTCCTTTTTTACAACTTGGTTGGCTTTAATGGCAATTTTTTCAATATACCCATTTAATTTAGTCGCAATAGCGGCTATATCTCCTTGCACATAGGCATCTTCAGTGGACAGCATATAACGCCATTGCGTCGTCCACTTATAGCTAAACCAAAGTACAAAAAGCGCAAAGACGATAAGAAGAGCCTTGATTACTTTCTTTCGTTTCATTTTATCGAGATTTTTTGTTGAAAAAATGGTCTCAGATACGGACATGATTTTATACTTTCAATATTTATGT